>NZ_JAKKSG010000023.1:0-112093 GCF_025653545.1 Shewanella sp. SW1
GCCGGTTGGCTGCCATTGTGGGTATAGGTGAAAGTCCCGTCTTGGTTGATGACCAAAGAGCCGCCTGCCACCGCCACCGTGGCCACGCCATTCACGAAGGTGACGGGCTGACCATTGATTTGGGTGATCGTCAGCGTATCGCCATCGGCGTCGGTATCGCGTCCGAGTAGGTCAGTGATGATGTTGCCAGTGACGCTGCCGCCTTCAGCAACCTCGTAAGTGTCATCGATGGCATCGGGTGCGTCGTTCACTGGGGTAACTTCAATCGTTAGCGTTGCTGTTGAGCCTGTGTTAGTGGTGTAGGTGATGACAGGTACTTGGCCATTCCAGTTTTCATTTGGTGTGAAAGTGTAAGAGCCATCGGTATTGATGACTAAGTTGCCGCCTTCAAGTTCAACTGTGGTGCCTGCGGCCACGGTATCGCCGTTTACGGTGAAGCTAACGACCGATAAGGTGTTGTCCACATCGCTATCATTGGTGAGCACGTTGCCTGTGGCAATCGAGTCTTCAGCAACGGTATTGGTGTCGTTGGCTAACACAGAAGCATCATCAACCGGGGTCACATTAATGGTTAATGTGGCAGTTGAGCCTGTGTTAGTGATGTAGGTGATGACAGGTACTTGGCCATTCCAGTTTTCATTTGGTCTGAAAGTGTAAGAGCCGTCGGTATTGATGACTAAGTTGCCGCCTTCAAGTTCAACTGTGGTGCCTGCGGCCACGGTATCGCCGTTTACGGTGAAGCTAACGACCGATAAGGTGTTGTCCACATCGCTATCATTGGCGAGCACGTTGCCTGTGGCAATCGAGTCTTCAGCAACGGTATTGGTGTCGTTGGCTAACACAGAAGCATCATCAACCGGGGTCACATTAATGGTTAATGTGGCAGTTGAGCCTGTGTTAGTGGTGTAGGTAATGACAGGTACTTGGCCATTCCAGTTTTCATTAGGCGTAAAGGTGTAAGAGCCATCGGTATTGATGACTAAGCTGCCGCCTTCTAGGGAAACGGTGGTGCCGGCGGTAACTGTATCGCCGTTCACGGTGAAGCTAACGACTGATAAGGTGTTATCCACATCGCTGTCATTGGCGAGCACGTTACCGGTGGCAACGGTATCTTCATCAACGGTATTAGTATCGTTGGCTAACGCAGAGGCATCATCAACCGGGGTCACATTAATGGTTAATGTGGCTGTTGAGCCAGTGTTAGTGGTGTAGGTGATGACTGGTACTTGGCCATTCCAGTTTGCATTTGGCGTGAAGGTGTAAGAGCCATCGGCATTGATGACTAAGCTGCCGCCTTCTAAGGAAACGGTGGTGCCGGCGGTAACAGTATCGCCGTTCACGGTGAAGCTGACAACGGAAAGGGTGCTGTCGATATCGGAATCATTATCAAGCACATTGCCAGTTGCTGCAGTGTCTTCTGCAACTGTGGCGCTGTCATTTGCAAGGATGGAAGGATCATCGACAGGGCTGATATTAATGGTTAGCGTTGCAGTTGAGCCCGTGTTGGTTGTGTAGGTAATGACAGGTACTTGGCCATTCCAGTTTTCATTCGGTGTGAAGGTGTAAGAGCCGTCGCTATTTAAAACTAAAACACCACCTTCGAGAGTCACTTCTGTGCCTGCTGCGTAGGTGGTACCGCTGATTTCGAAGCTCACAACACTTAGAGTTGAATCCACATCAATGTCGTTATCGAGCACATTGCCAGTCGCTACAGTATCTTCATTGGAAGTGTTGCTGTCATTAGCAAGTGCTGAAGGTGAGTCTGCTGCAATGGTGAATTGTGGAATATTAACCGTCGTTCCAGTCAGTGCTTGGCCGCTTGTTGAGTAGCCTGAAGCTGCAATGGTTTCTGTGCCGCTACGGGCTAGAGTGACATAGCCCGAGTTACCATCACTGCCTGGTGTGTTACCTGCTGCGGTTTCTGGTAGGTTCTGAGTTGGGTCTTCACCGGATGCAATAAGATCTTGTAATGCTTGAATTTCATCTAGGGCTGCTTCGTTAGCTGTGCCAGAGGCTGCTGCAGTAGTTTCGCTGGGCGCGACTTCATTTGATAGCTTAGTGCCATCATCGAAGGTAATTTCATAGGTTGCGTTTTCGCCAATATGGAGCACAGCACCTTTAGGGAGTTGTTCGCCATCCTTAGCGGGTTGATTTGAACCATCAACTTCGACATTGATTTGCCCTTTTACTAACTTAAGCAAACCTTTCTTTGATGTAATTACCGATCCCATAGTAAGCTCCCAACAGCCAAAGTGTGTTAATCCATAGACGCACAAGTCCAACAAATATGTCGCACTGTGATACAAGTGGTGGAATTTTAGCTAACGAAACGACTTGAGTCAATTTTTTGACGCGCTTGTGTTGCCTGTTCTTATGCGGTTTTACGGATCTTAATGCGCAAAAGTGACAATTTTTAGAACTGTAACTAGATGTAGTAGTTATATCTATAAAAAGGGCCGTATTTAGTACTTTTTAACTCTAAGATTAAGCATCGTTATAAGAAATTAATCTGGATTGGGGGAGTGGTTTTTACGGAAAAGAAGCGACACGATCTAGTTTTTAACATTTTTGGCAAGTTAAGTGGGTTTTAATATGCCAGCATTGGCAAGTGCCGTGATCTTTCGTTACTCAAATCACGGCTACTAGGTTGCAGGCATTGTAGAACTACAGATTAACCGCCTGACGATAACTTTGATTTGCGTTACCTTGTTCACCTAACTGTTCTTGAATCCGTGCAAGCGCCAACCAAGAGGCTTTTGTGGGTTCGAGTCGGCAAACATTTTGCCAGCAGGTTCTGGCTTCTTTCATATCCCGTGTTTGCTGATAAAGTTTAGCTAAGCACATCTGGTAGTCGGCATTATTCTCATGGGTGATTTCATGCTTGAGTAACTGCTTACGGATTTCTGTATCTTGGGCTGTCGTTATTTCTGGAATGACTTCTAAAAGTGCAGATTCAGGAGCAGTGCGTAATTTTTTCGAGAGTAGCTTCAGCGCTTGCTCTTTGCGATTAAAGCGGCATAAACCCACAGCATAAATCGCCAAAAACTCAGACTGATTGCGCTCACTGCGAGATAACCACTGCCAGCATTGTTCTAAGGCTTCTTCGCCTTTAATGGTTGCGGCTTTGAGTAAAGCGCAGTGAGTGATTACATTGAGTTCATTTAGCTGGGTGTCATCTAGGATCTGGCGTTTCTTCAAAATAGGTAATAATAGCTTGAGCGCATCCCAATCCTCTTGCGCTCGATATAACTCGAGGGCGAGTTTGAGTACCGGTGCTTTGCTCTTACTTGTGGGGGCTAATTTATCGAGCTCGGTGCGGGCTAAAGCTAACTCACCTTGTTTTAACAGATATCGAGTACGCGTGGTTGCGACGGCATTCGCGGCCAGCGGTTGTGTTGCTGCACGGTCAAGATATTGATCACGCTCTGCTATTTTCTGTTGGTACTGGGCAGCACGAGCCGCTGCAAGTAAATTAAGTGCAGGGAGTTCGCCATTATCGGCGCCTTTTATCATAGCGCGTTCTGCTGCTGGCCAATCTTCTTCTGCCAGAGCCAGTGCACCCATTAAGGTATGCTTTTTCGCGGAGCGACGGCGCCAGTGGCGAGGAATAAAACGGCTACGCAGCATGAGATTAATGGCGCTAATCACCAACCATTCTAGTACTTGGAACATGGCATAAAATACAATTAAGGCAATGATCCCAAAAACTAAACTGGTCTCAATCTGGTAGTCACCTGCCGCAATGTATACATAACCTGTGTTGCCCACCAACCAAGGGCTAATGCAGAGCCCTATTAGTATTATTCCTAAGAAAATTAATATCTTGATCATAATGGCACATCCTCTGATGAGGTCAGCTCACCATAGCTTGTCAGCTGTAATAGCAGAGGTTTTGCAGCAAAGGATTTCAGAGTAATAGGATCAAGTTCTAATGTCGCCAATGTATCGATTTTGGCGATGGCTTCAGCAGTGCTGTGATCTTGAGTATCAAAATAGGTTTGAATCCACTTACGCACCATCATTAATGATTGGTGATAAGCGGCTCTGTCGTAGCGGTATAACGCAAGTTGAGATTGCAGCAGTTTATGACGAATATTTTCAACCAGATACCACTGTTGCTCAGGAGCAAGTAAAGCGGGTGCATCGGCGGTTCTATGGCGTATGGTGATAAAGTCTTGGGTTAACGCTTTCCACGTCTTCCCTAAGTTGCTCTGCCAGTCATTTAAATCGCCAGTAATGTTTGTATCTTCAGGGGCATCGGTTTCTGCATCGGTGCGATTAAGGGGTAGTTTATCGAGTTGCTCAATTAAGGCATCGAGGGCTAATACACTACCATCAATATCTGTGGTTTTAATACTTGCAGTCGCGGCGATATCTTTTGCCAGAGCCTTACGAATAGGTAGCAAAGCGGGATTGTTCATGGCGGCGATGGTTTCATCCGCCGACTTTAATAGATCGGTGGCGGTGCGGGGATCTTTTTCTAACCAAAGTTTACGGCCCGCCATGTTTACTAGATATTCGGCTTCTGACGCCATCCAATGCGTTGGACTGCGCTGGGCAAGTTTATTGATCCTGTCCTGCAGTTGATTTTGGTCTTCTGCCAATTTTGTTAATTCTTGATAGGTCTTAGCATCATTCAGTTGTTGCTGTTCAAGCTGGCCAATACGTTGATTGGGTTGTAGCAGGGCTTGCTGTAATTGGTCCTGCAGGGCGATATTTTTCGCATCCTGCGCCAGCAGTTGCTGTTGCATCTGTTGGTATAACATAAAACCGCCGCCAAGGGTGCAAGCGGTTAAACCCAGCGCTAATAACACCCCAAAGCGAATCGCCCACGAGCTTCTATTGGATGCTGGCGTTTGACTCGACGTGCTTGAAGGTGTGGCTTTGGCTGTTTGGGATTCAGTTGATGGCGCTGAAGTTATGGGCGTGTCATCAGTCGTTATTGATGGTTCAATAATAGAGGTAGCCTGTGATTCAGGGCTCTTTGCGTCGTGCTTGTTGTTATCCATTTAACAGTCCTTGAAAACATGCTACTGCCGAAATTCGAGTTAAATCGGGCTAAATAGCGCTTAGAGTTTAAGGGCGTTTAGCACGGCTTTGCTGTTGGCGGCATTGGCATTGGTGACTTGGGTTATACCAAAGGCGTGAGCTTGAGCTTCTACTCGGTTACTTGGGACTATGATATGACATGAGCGCAGCCATGCAAATAACTCTTTTGGCACTAGATTAATCAGGTTATCCAGTACTTCACCGCTGGTGACGACAATAGTGTCGATGCCAAACTCTTGCCATTGTTGTGCGATCTGTTGTCCATTGAGTGGTGGACAAGCCCGTTGATATACTTCCCAATAGCGCACTGTTGCCCCGCGCTCAGCCAGTCGTTCAGCTAAGGCTTCACGGCCACCAACGCCACGTATGATCGTAATCTGCTTACCTTTAATATCTTGCAAAGGCGCGAGCGTGAGTAGACCTTCGGTCTGCTGACAATCATCTGGGGCTTCGAGGGCTTCAATGCCGAGCTGATTTAATGCTTCCCAAGTCGCATGACCTACTGCGAAATATTGAGCTTGAGGCCAGCCTTTTATTCGAGAATGAGCGGTTGTTAAGGCATAGTCGGCAAAGCTGACTGCATTAGCGCTGATACAGATAATCATATCGGCGTGTGCCAGTGGGTGCGAGTTATTCGTTGTGATGGGCGGCGTTGCTTCGACACACAGTAGAGGTGTAACCCAATGGCTAATGCCTTGTTGATTCAAGGCATCGATCATGGACTGATTGCGCCCTTCTGGGCGCGTCAGTAAGACTTTCATCGACTTATGCTTTAGCGTAAACAGCGTCGAGTATGCTTTTTGCGCCTTTGCTCAATAGCTCTTCGGCAAGGGCAACCCCTAATTGCGTGGCGTCGGTTTTTGGACCTGTGATCACGCCTTCGATGATTTCACTACCATCAGGGTTACCGACTAGGCCGCGTAATATCATCTCATCACCATTGATTTCGGCAAATGCGCCAATCGGCACTTGGCATCCACCTTCTAGGCGCGTGTTCATCGCGCGCTCGGCAATCACACGGTAGCGCGTTTCTAAATGTTCTAATGGTGCCAGTAGTGCCTTAACGCGTGCGTCGTTGGTGCGACATTCGATACCCACAGCGCCTTGGCCGTTGGCGGGCAAGGACTCTTCGGCAGAAATAAAGCTGGCAATACGCTCAGACAATTTCAGGCGAATTAAGCCTGCAGCGGCAAGAATAATGGCATCGTATTCGCCGTTATCAAGTTTGGCTAAACGAGTGCCTACGTTACCGCGTAAATCTTTGATAATAAGGTCAGGGCGTGATGCGCGCAGTTGGCATTGACGACGTAGGCTCGAGGTGCCCACAGTTGCGCCTAATGGTAATTCGCTGATCGATTTATATAAATTCGATACAAAGGCATCGCGGGGATCTTCACGCTCGCAAATAACTTCAAGGCCTAAACCTTCGGGGAAATCGACTGGCACGTCTTTCATTGAGTGTACAGCGATATCGGCAAGATCGTCTAACATGGCGACTTCAAGCTCTTTGACGAACAACCCTTTACCGCCCACTTTGGCTAGCGGCGTATCTAAGATAACGTCGCCCTTAGTGCTCATTGGCAGCAATTCCACCACAATACCGGGGTGAATGCGTTCTAATTCGGCTTTAACAAATTCAGCTTGCCACATGGCCAGCGGACTCTTGCGGGTTGCGATACGTATGCGGTTCTCAGACATGCCTAGTTTCCATCAAAGATCTTAGTTGCGCCAATGCTAACATTGGCAAATCGTTTATGTAAGGAAGCCGTATCGATTCTTTGAAGTTGGCGATGTTCTAGATACCGTGAAAGCGTGACGGGCTTCACGTTTAGTTGCTCGAGTTTGTAAAAGTGTTAACATGAGCACATTTCCCATAAGTGCTTAAGTGTTGTGTTTTTGAATGGATCGGCAAATACAGTTTCCTGATATAGCAGAAAGACTTAATAAGGTACGTATTGCACGCGCCTTAGCTTTGCTATCGCCGCTACAAAAACACTTATTCCATTTGATCCCTTTTTTAATTCACCAGAACGGTGTTCAGTATCCTGGCTATCATGCCGCCAATACGCCCTGTGGAATCAACGAGTATCAGGTTGGTGAGACTGAGTCCCAGGCCTGCGATGTGTTCTCTCTGCCTTTTACTACTCAAGAAGCGGATATCAATGCCTTTGAAGGCGTTTATGCGATGGGGAGTACTGGCAGTTTTGGCCAAAATGCCAAGAGCGATGTCGATGTTTGGTTAGTACATAGGGCTGATCTGTGTTCTGAGGATTTGGCGCTAATCAAGATTAAAGCGACTCGATTGACTGCTTGGTTTGCCGAGTATCAGTTTGAGGTGAATTTTTACTTAGTTCATCCGCAGCAGTTTTGTGGCGGTAAAGCCGTTCGTGGATGTCAATCCGCAATGGCCCATGAGCATAGCGGTAGTATGCAGCATTGGCTATTACTTGAAGAGTTTTATCGCAGCCAAATTCGTTTGGCGGGTAAAACAATTGCATGGTGGCCAGACGCTAAACTCAATCCTGCGCTCTTGTCCTTAGGCGATGTACATGAATTACCTGCGAGTGAGTACTTTGGTGCTTCGTTATGGCAGCTCTACAAGGGCTTAGAAAAGCCCCATAAGGCGCTGATTAAAGTATTGCTACTCGAGGCTTATGCCAGTGATTATCCCCATTCAACTCTGCTTTGTGATCACTTATGGCAGAAAACGCTCGCCGGTGATTTTTCGACGTCGAATGATGCCTATTACTCTATCTATGAGATTATCGAAACCTATTTACTTAAGCAGAATGATACTCGCCGACTAGAGATAGTGCGGCGCTGCTTCTATTTAAAATGTGGCGTGCACTTGAGTCGAACCCAAGAGGGCAAAGATTGGCGTTATCCTAAATTGCAAAAGCTGGTGCAGGATTGGCAATGGCCAGATAGTCTGATTAGCACTTTAGACAATTGTGAACATTGGCATAGTGGCCAGCTCAATTGGTTTAACGAGCAACTTAATGAACTGTTATTAGCGAGCTACCAAACCTTATTACGCTTCGCATCGACACATGAGTTAAATGAAGGTTTGCGGATTGAAGATTTGGGAATGCTGACTCGCAAGTTGCATACCTATTTTAGTCAAGATGAAGACCAAATCGCTAAGCTGAATCTGCTGTGGAGTGCTTCAGTCGCTGAGTCCGAAGTGACTATGGTCTCAAGCTCCCGCGAGCGTCAATATTATCTGTATCGACAAGGGCCTCAGCCACAAAATTTGTTAGGCGAGTCGGCAATATGTAAGGGAAAAACCCCTTCAGCTTTAATGATTTGGGCATGTTTAAATGGGATCTCGACGCCGAGTACTCAATGGCATGAATATGGTCAGAGTAAGGCAAAGTCGAAACGGCTTACCGAAGCTTCTAAGCGGTTACTGAATTTTATCGACCACGATTGGCGTGTATCTAAACGTGACTTATGTCAGCCATGGCATTTTCGTAAGCTGATTTTCGTGCTCAATCTGGATTGCGATCCCACCATTGAATGGCAAGGACAGGAAATGATGGTCGATGTGATGAATGCGAACGTGTTCTCACTCGGGCGTAAAAAAGCCAATATGCTTGGTGCGTTAGATGCGATTTGCTTGAATAGTTGGGGTGAATGGCAGTGTCATCGCTTCGAAGGCGATACCGCGGTATTGCAAGCTTTAGCCTTTGTGACGCCGGGGCTAAGACGGGCCAGTTTACCTGTGGATATGGATGTGATCAGCTGTTCACAGAAGTTACGCCCACAGCTTAAATTAGCAGTGAAAAATCTACTAAAACAAACTATGCGTTTGTGCCAACAAGTGCAGCAATCCAGCACCTTAGTGCAGCCACTGCAGATAAGTCGTACTCGCTATGGGATCTTTTTTAATCCTTTAGGTATGGCTTATCAGGACTTGAGCGATGCCAAGTCATTTTATCAACAGTTATCCCGCAGTCATCTTGTACTATTGCCGCGGCCTGAATTAGGTGACGATCCCTTTTCGAGTATGCCGAAAGTGGTGCAGAACTATGCGGCGAAAGGGGCGATTCAATATTTTCTACGCCAACGAGTCGATAACTTGGATGTATTTATTCTCGATGAGGAAAACCAGCTGAGTCATTATGTGCAGGCGGGATCAAACATGGCCGAGTTAGTGAATAAAGTCAGTCATCACTATGTGTTCGATGAGCATTATGCTTCACGGGCACGATTCAATATTCCGCAGTTTTTCCATCTAGTACGAGTGGCAGGGGAGTTAACTGTGGCGCCGTTCGGCATAGATATGAGTGACCTAGACACTGAGTTTTAAGCTGGTTTTTTAACATAAATAATGGGAGCTAAGGCTCCCATTATTGTTTTGCACTATTATGGCTTTGCGCTACGACTGGATTAGATTAAAAGCTAAGCTTAATTCCGCCTTGGCGCTCGATAGACTCTTGCACGAATGGCATAAACTCGCCGCCATTACGTCCGTCCATCCATTTACCTTCAACAAAACCAAAATGATATCCACCAAAACGTGTGGCTACCCAAATCTCATGCAAAGGTTCTTGCTTGTTGATCACTATCTTAGAGCCATCAACAAATTCTAATTGCAATACGTTGCCACTGGCATCGATATCAACATCGGCATCTTGCTCATCAATCGCAGTTTCAATCGCATTTTCTATGGCTTGGAACATGTCATCGGCGAGCTGGTGAAATTCTGTATCTGTAATGGCCATGCATTTCTGTCCTTTGCTTTCGTCAAGATGGGTGCGATTATAAGGCCATTAGTCACCAGATGCACAGATGTTGAGAAAAATGAGACTGTTTTTATTGTTATTGCTTGGTAGCCTATTCATTACGGCATGCGGCCAGAAGGGCCCCCTCTATCGATCGCCCGCCACAGAGGTGAATCAACCTAAAAAGGTTGATGAAGCTAAAACTGTGCCTGAAGTGGAAGAGATTAAAACCGAAATTAGAGCCATCGAAGCACAAAAAACACAGTAATAACAATCGCTATAACTACAACGACTATCACTATCGCAGCGATAAAGCGCAGTAAGGAATCAGACATTGGATCACTTTCTCTACCAACAAAATGCCCTGCACGCCGAAGGCTGCCAGGTTGCCGATTTAGCTCAAACCTATGGCACACCGTTGTATATCTATTCCCGCGCCACGCTAGAGCGCCATTGGCATGCTTTTAATAATGCCGTGGCAGATCATCCACATTTGATTTGTTACGCGGTTAAAGCCAATGCGAACTTGGCTGTACTGAATGTGCTGGCACGTTTAGGCAGTGGTTTTGATATCGTGTCGGGCGGTGAGTTAGCCAGAGTGATGGAAGCGGGCGGCGATCCCGCTAAAGTGGTGTTCTCTGGCGTAGGTAAAACTGCGGCGGAAATGGAACAGGCACTTAATCTGGGCATTTATTGCTTTAACGTTGAATCGAGTGCTGAGCTTGAGCAGTTAAATCTGGTCGCAGGTCGTTTAGGTAAAGTGGCGCCTGTGTCCCTGCGGATTAATCCCGATGTTGATGCGGGAACCCATCCCTACATTTCGACTGGCCTTAAAGAAAACAAATTCGGTATTGCTATGGATGAGGCTGAAATCGTTTTCGCCCGTGCCCATGCGTTGCCACATTTAAAAGTGAAAGGTGTCGATTGCCATATCGGCTCACAACTGACTGAAATCAAACCATTCCTCGATGCGATGGATCGTATGCTTGCGTTAATCGACCGTTTGGCCGAGCAGGGTATCGTTATTGAGCATTTCGATGTGGGTGGTGGTTTAGGGGTGACCTATGATGCCGAAACGCCGCCACATCCTGATGTGTATGCCGCCGCCATATTGGCGCGTTTGGGCGACCGTCAACTGAAGCTGATCTTCGAGCCGGGCCGTGCGATTGCCGCCAATGCGGGGATTTTTGTTACTCAGGTGCTTTATCTGAAAGAAAACAGCGACAAACGTTTTGCGATTGTCGATGGCGCGATGAATGACTTGATTCGTCCCGCACTTTACAGTGCATGGCAAAATATTATCCCAGTCGTGCCAAGGGATTCAGAGGCCTATGAGTTTGATATTGTTGGCCCAGTGTGCGAAACCGGTGACTTTTTAGGTAAAGATCGCCAGCTCGCGTTAGCCGCGGGTGATTTACTGGCGGTGCGTTCGAGTGGAGCCTATGGTTTTGCTATGGCCTCTAACTACAACACTCGTCCTCGTGCGGTTGAAGTTATGGTGGATGGTGAGCAGGCTTTCTTAGTGCGTGAGCGAGAAAAGTTGTCTCAGCTCTGGCAAGGTGAGCAACTCCTGCCGTAAACTAGAAAAATTATATTGATTCAGGCGCTTGGTTTCATACTTTATGAGCAGCGCCTCGGCTTAAAGGATAAGTATCTTGATCCAATTCACTAAGATGCACGGACTGGGCAACGATTTTATGGTGGTCGATGGGGTCACGCAGAACGTGTTCTTTTCGCCTGAGCAAATCCGCCGTTTAGCCGACCGTAACTTTGGCATAGGTTTCGACCAACTACTCTTAGTTGAGCCGCCCTATGATCCCGATTTAGATTTTCATTATCGCATCTTCAATGCAGATGGCACTGAAGTCGAACAATGCGGCAATGGCGCCCGCTGTTTTGCCCGTTTTGTGCGTAATAAAGGCCTGACTAACAAGAGCAAAATCCGTGTTAGTACTTCGTCTGGTAAGATGACTCTGCGCTTAGAGCGAGACGGTACAGTTACCGTGAATATGGGCGTGCCGATCCTCGAACCGAGCCAGATACCCTTTAAAGCTAAGAAAGCTGAGAAAACCTATTTACTGCAAACACCGCTGCAAACCTTTTTATGTGGCGCGGCTTCTATGGGTAATCCCCATTGCGTGCTCGACGTTGAAGATGTGGCGAGCGCCTCCGTTGCTGAAATTGGTGCCATGCTCACTAAGCATGAGCGTTTTCCCCGTGGTGTGAATGTGGGATTTATGCAGGTCGTGGACTCTGGTCACATTAAGCTGCGGGTGTATGAGCGCGGCGCGGCCGAAACCTTGGCCTGTGGTACAGGCGCATGTGCAGCTGTAGTTGTGGGTCAAGTGCAAGGAAAGCTCGGCCAGCAAGTGCGGGTGGATTTACCCGGCGGTACTTTAACCATCAACTGGGAAGGCGAGGGGAAACCTTTGTGGATGACGGGCCCAGCGCAACACGTTTATGATGGACAAATTCAGTTATGACAGAGCCCTTGATGCCGCAGACGAATGTGCCCTTTGATGAGTTGATTATTCGCGAGTATCTGCTGGATAATCCTGATTTTTTCAATCGCTATCCCGAACTATTGCTGGCAATGCGTCTGCCCCACCTGGAGCGCGGCGCTATCTCTTTAGTGGAACGTCGTCAAGAAATGCTGCGCCAGCGAGTCAGCCAGTTGGAAGAAGAGATCACCAGTCTGTTAACGATGGCGGCGCGCAACGAGAAAATTTACCAATTCAATACTGAGTTATCCTTCCAGCTACTGAATTGTGCCGATCTAGTGTCACTCAAAGAAATCTTAGCCGACAGTTTAAAATTACAGTTTAATTTCAGTCATGTGCGTTTGATCAGCGTTCTCGATGCCGATATGAAGGCAATATGGGATCAAAGGCTGCATAAAGGTCACTATTTTGGTCGGCTAACGCAGCAAGAAGCCAAACGGTTATTTGGTAGCGAAGTGGGTTCGGTGGCACTGACTAAATTGTCGGAAGACAACCCGGTGATTTTTGCCATTGCTAGCCAAGATGTCACCCATTTTCATCCTGATATGGATAACATGCTGCTGGAACAGTTGCGGCGTTTACTGGCGCATATGCTTGCCAAGCTGTAACGGCCGTTGAGCTATAGTGCTCACCCAAGGCTTGGCAAAACCCATGAGGAAACCGATATGAGTACGCAAACAGGCGAAGTGTCGGCATTAAATACTCAATGGTTACAAACCTTTGAACGTTATCTGAGTACCGAGCGACAGTTGTCTGCCCATACAGTACGTAATTACCTTTATGAGCTTAATCGCGGTAGCGATCTCTTGCCCGAAGGCGTGCATTTACTCAATGTGAGCCGTGAGCATTGGCAGCAAGTATTAGCCAAATTGCACCGCAAAGGTTTAAGCCCGCGATCGCTTTCTCTGTGTTTATCGGCGGTAAAACAATGGGGTGAATTTTTGCTGCGCGAAGGCGTGATTGAGCTTAATCCCGCCAAAGGCTTAAGTGCCCCCAAACAAACCAAACCTCTGCCGAAGAATATCGATGTCGATGCTATCAGTCACTTGCTCGACATTGAAGGTACAGATCCGCTGAGTCTGCGGGATAAAGCCATGATGGAGTTGTTTTATTCCAGTGGCTTACGTTTAGCAGAACTCGCCGCGCTCAATTTATCCAGTGTGCAATACGATTTGAAAGAAGTGCGAGTCTTAGGTAAAGGCAATAAGGAGCGTATCGTCCCAGTCGGTCGTTTAGCGATTACTGCGCTGCAGAATTGGCTCAATTGCCGAAAGCAGATCCCCTGTGAAGATAACGCCTTATTTGTGACTGAAAAAGGCAAGCGACTCTCCCATCGCAGTATTCAGGCGCGCATGGCTAAATGGGGTCAAGAGCAGGCATTATCGGTGCGAGTACATCCCCATAAGCTGCGTCATTCCTTTGCCACTCACATGTTAGAAGCGAGCGCCGACTTGCGGGCGGTACAAGAATTATTGGGTCATGCGAACCTAGCGACCACACAAATTTATACCAGTTTGGATTTCCAACACTTAGCTAAGGTGTATGATAACGCCCATCCTAGAGCGAAAAAAACACAGGATAAATAATGCGTTGCTATCTTAGGCCTCAACATATTCAAGCGATCAGTTTCGATCTCGACGATACCTTGTACGACAATCTGCCGCATATTTTAAATGCCGAGGCTGAGCTGGCGACGTTTCTGTTGCAGACTTATCCATTATCGCAGGCGTGGCAACCCCATGATTGGCGCAGGCTAAAACTGCAACTTTTGCAACAAAATCGTGAGCTCGCCCACGACACCAGCGCAGCACGTTTAGCTACGCTTCGCCAAGGTCTAATACAATTAGGGTATTCGTCGACTGAAGCCGAACGCGGCGCCGAGCAAGGATTAGCATGCTTTTATTTTTATCGCAGCCATTTTCAAGTGTCTGACGAAGTGCTCTTATTACTCAAGCGCTTATCGCAGCATTTTAGATTAGTCGGGATCACCAATGGCAATGTGGATGCCGAGCGGATTGGTTTAGGTGATGCCTTCGAGTTTGTGTTGCATCCAGGTAATGGCGTGCATATGAAACCCGCTAAAGACATGTTCGAATTGGCCTGCTCGCGATTAAACATTGCACCGCAACATTTACTGCATGTTGGCGACAGTATGAATGCCGACGTTCGTGGTGCTCGATTGGCGGGGTGTCAGTCTGTGTGGCTAAATCCCAGTTTTGGTCGAGTCGATTCCTTACCGATAGCCGCCTTGTTGCCCCATTTAGAAATAGCCTCCCTCGACGCTTTGACAAAAGTATTGGCTATCGACGTAAACTAACTTAGCGTGCATTTTTAATCTGTATCTTTGGGTGATTGAGATCAAGGTTTGCCAGCCAAATTTGCACTAAAGTTAAGTTTTATATCACTAAAGTCACTGACTAAGGCTATTTTATGGCGCGTATCGGGTTGTTATTACTGCTCACTTTATGTTGGATCGCGCCGGTATCGGCCCATGAGATCCATTCAGGTGGCGGTTTCATGTCGGGTTTTAATCATCCCGTATTGGGCTTCGATCACTTGCTGGCTATGTTGAGTGTGGGCATGTTGAGCACCCAGCTCGGTGGCCGCGCGATTTGGACTGTACCCTTAGCATTTGTCACCTTTATGTTAGTGGGCGGGATTTTAGGTTTATATGCGATTGCCGTTCCCTTTGTCGAAATAGGTATTGCCCTCTCAGTGTTGTTGCTCGGTCTTGCTATCGCCTTCGATCGTCAAATTCCGCTGTTATTCGCCATGGCCTTTGTGGGCGTATTCGCGATTTTCCACGGGCATGCCCACGGCGCTGAAATGCCGGAATTGGCTAGCCCAGTCCTGTATGCCCTAGGGTTTTTATTTGGTACAGCAGTCATCCATTTAGGCGGCGTAATGATAGGCCTTGGAATGCAGCGGATGACAGGGCAACGCAATTTAATGCGCGTTACTGGCGTAGCGATTGCGGCCATGGGCGGCTATCTATTAGCAGGTTTTTAACGTAATAACAGGATGTTAGATTTACTGGATTAACGTGCCTTGAGTTGCTTCATGCAAAGATGGGCGCGGCGTAGCAGTAGATTGACTTGCCGACGGCTCGCGTGCATGTCGGCATCTCCCACCCTAAAATAACTTCCAGTGTAAGGATCGCTGCCTACGTAGATAGGTTTTAGCTGCTCAGGCGCCAGCGGTACGCGGATACGAATGAGTTTTTTGTTCATAATTTCAATAATCTGTACATCCGAGATCGCTAAAAGATTGTGACTCGTGCGACTCGGGTCATCAAGGATTTCCCAAAATTCTTGCAAGACGGGAAGGGGGTTGGGAATGCCTTCAATACTGAAATGGCCACGCTCTTCCCGCACACCTAGGATGATCTCGCCACCCAAAGTGTTGGCAAAAGAGCTATAAGTAGCCCAAATGTCTTCGGGTAATTGACCTTGGCCATCGCGGCCACCTGCGAGTTTAAATTCTACTTGGGCCGATTCGTGCAAATTGGCAATATCATCGAGTGCAAATGATTGAAATGTCATGGCAGCTTATCCGTCAGCGACACATGACTTGTTGTAGCACGTCAATAATTGAAAGGCCAGACTTAGGTCTGGCCTCAAGGTTAAGCGGAAAATCTGTAATTTGGAGCCGCTACGGGATAAACATTTAATCAATTATTGGGTGAGACCCAATGCCTTAGGAAATAGAATATTGTTTTCTAAGTGAATATGCTGATGTAAGTCCGCCTCAAATTCCGCCAGAGTGGCATAACAAACACGCCATGTAGTGCACGCATATTCAGGTGGTGTGAAGTCGTTAGTGAGCTCGTGTAATTTTTGTAAAATCAAACCGACTTCTTCATGCTCATGTTGCATCGCATTGATGGGGTTGCCAATATGGCCAAAGCAAGCCTCAACCTGCTCTCCATGACTCATGGCGCGGATCGCCGGAAACAGTATTTTTTCTTCCTTCATTAAATGCGGCATTAAGTCTTCAACTAAGGCTCGTACCCAACCCGCAAAGGGAACGATTTCGGCATAGTGCTCACCGTGAGCGCGAATCATTTTCTCGGAATATTCGACCAATAAAGGGGCTTTTTCGCGCACGTATTGATGGTGCGTTGATTCTATATATTCGATAAGTTGATCTAAGGGTAATTGATTTAATTCATCTTCTTTGCTACCGGTAAGTGTTGCGGCATTCAGCGCAGCAACCACTTTTGCGGGATCTACATCTGCACGCTCACAGGCGACCGCCAGTGATTTACCCCCGCCACAACAAAAATCGATACCAAATTGACTAAACACATGTGCGCGGCGAAAGTCTTCTGCCACTAGCTCACCAATTTTTCGTTCTAGCCAACGATTGTGTTGAGAATTAAGCCCATGGGGTGGGAGTTGTGCATCTTTTGAGACAGAAGTAGCAGACATGAGTAGCTCCAGAGCAGCAATAAAGTTACATTCATATTATTTGCAGCTTTATTTTGTGGCAACTAATCCTGACTGAAATAGTCAGGTTTTGCAGTACCAGTCACATAAATGGAGTCAAATAGAAGGAAGGCTATCTGATTGTTCTGAGCTACAAGCAACAGGAAGCCCAGATATCTAGCCCGTTATTTTGGCCTTGTAACCTTATCAAGTTGGCGTTGAATCAATTCTCTGGAGATTTGATTCATCTTAAGGGGGAAAAACCGCCCTCAAAGAGCCAAAAACGAGGCGCGAGGGCGGGTTTTAGCGGTTGACGTGAATCAGTCTGGTGTAGAGTGATTCACTAGCTCATTTTTGGACATAAGTGAGTTAGATTTTTTACTCAAATCCATTAGTTTCGGATTAAAATTTCTATGGAGATAACGCTGCACTCTGCGGAATTTTGCGAGCGCTAGCGAGTAAATTTTCCGTAGCAGTGCTTTGTGTACGCCCAGCATGGGCATGAACTAATGAGGTGAAAGTCCTCTGTAGGAAGGTCACCGTTCAATAACATCCTGTAATTAAACGTTAACTACTAGCGAATGGCAAGGGCTTATCCGCGAGGATTGGTCTGAAGGAAGCCGCTAGCAAATTTGCGAGCTGATGAACAAGAACATCATATGAGGCGTAGGCTAGAGGTGAGTTGGCACAAGACGACGAAACCACGTGATCTAATGGCCACCGTAAATGTGGTTTACAAGTGCCTTGGCTTTTCAGTGTCATCGACAGAAAAGAGCGAACCAGATGAAAACCGATAGCGCATGACGGGGCAACTCGGCATGTGATTAAGCAGAAGTCAGCAGACGGCATAGTAGCCTAACGCCCATCGTAATGGATGGGATAACATACCCCGCGTTAGCGTTGTGGGTACATGGTGAAGGCCTGAACATTTAGAAGAAGGAGGAGTCTTGTCAAACTTGTCGATACCCACTACGTCGCCAGACGATTACTATCGGCAGCGTATTGATATGCAACCGGCCTTCAACAGCGATTTATTTCAACAACTGCTCCAGCCTGAGAATTTACATCGAGCATGGCGCCAAGTGAAAGCCAATAAAGGCGCGGCTGGCATCGATGGCATGACTATCGAAACCTTCCCGCTTTGGATGCAACAAGGCGGTTGGCAACAGTGTAAATCTCAACTTGAGTTAGGTGAATATCAACCCTCAGCAGTCAGACGCGTAGAGATCGACAAACCCGATGGCGGTAAACGCAAACTGGGTATCCCTAACGTCATTGACCGTGTGATACAACAAGCTATTGCTCAAATTCTCACGCCGTTGTTTGACCCTTTCTTCTCGGCTAATAGCTTCGGCTTTAGACCGAATAGGAATGCCAAACAAGCGGTCTTGCAAGTCAGAGATATCATCAAACAGAAGCGCAAATTTGCCGTCGATGTTGATCTGTCCAAGTTCTTTGATCGAGTAAATCACGACCTGTTGATGACTCAATTGAGGATCAAGGTACAGGATAAGCGTCTGCTGGCGCTTATTGGTAAATACCTGCGTGCAGGCGTGATGATCAACGACCAATTTGAAGCAAGCTTCGAAGGTGTACCTCAGGGCGGCCCACTCTCACCATTACTATCAAACATCATGTTGGATAGTCTGGATAAAGAGCTGGAAAGCAGAGGGCATCACTTTGCCCGCTACGCGGATGACTTTATCATCTTGGTCAAGTCTCAACGAGCGGGTGAACGTGTCCTCAAGAGTATTACTCGCTATCTTGCCACTAAGCTAAAACTGGCCGTTAATGAGCAGAAAAGCCAAGTGGTTAAGGTCGATCAAAGCAAGTTCCTAGGGTTTACCTTTAACCGCGGAAAGATCCAGTGGCATGTCAAAACACTGCACATCTTCAAACAAAACATAAGGCGACTGACAAACCGCAATTGGGGCGTGAGCATGAGCTATCAATTGTTTAAAGTGCGGCAATACATGCAAGGCTGGATCAACTACTTTGGCATAGCCAACGCTTACCAAGAGTGTGTCGATGTAGACCACTGGATCCGTCGTCGAGTGCGTATGTGCTACTGGCGTCAATGGCGAAAGCCACGGACTAAGGTACAAAACTTACTCAAACGTGGCGTCAGGATCCAAGCGGCCGTTGCTTGTGGAATTACAAGCAAAGGGCCGTGGCGAAGCTCGAAAACACCAGGGATACAGCAAGCGCTGAGTAATGAGTATCTCAAGAAAGCAGGTTTATGTTCACTGAGAGATGGATGGATTGCAGTTCATTATCCTAACCAGAAAGTGAGTTAGGCGTTCTAAATGAACCGCCCTGTGCGGAGCCGCATGCAGGGTGGTGTGGGGGCTGGAGGCTAGATACCTCCGGCTACCCGATTATGGTTTATGAAAATAAAATATAGAGAAGGTGACATTTTTGTTATCCCTCTAAGCAATAGTAACCATGCCATTTGTCAGGTTGTTTTTTCACCAAAAAAGAAGTTTAAAAATATAATTTCTTTTTGCGTGCTTTCTATTCAAAATGATAATTCATTTGTCAATGATGATCTTTTATCTCCCATCTGTGTTGAAAAATTCGGCAAAAAAACACAAGTTTTATTTACTGGAAACCAAAATATTAGTAACGGGATGTGGAAAATAATTGACCATGTTAATTTAACTGAAGAAAAAGAAAGGTTGAAAATATTTAATTATGCAGGCGGTTTGTATAAAGGCGAGGAAGAGATTAGGCGTATTCCTGTTTCTGAGTACCCCAATTACTTAACAATGGGTGTGTCAGGTTTTGAATTGGTGGATAACATATTGACCGCCACTAGTTCGACTATGACGGGCGGGGCCTGCTGATACGCGAGCGCTGTGATGAGGGCACAACCCACTATCACTACGACGCCGCGGTACTGACAACTTAACTTGGCCGCTAACGACAGGGCATAAAACGTGTTAGCCCAAAGCTAACGCAAAATGACGGTGTTCAGGGCGTGAACCAGATTAGGCAAGTCTGATTCATTTATTATCAAAATCTAACATTTTTTAGCTCCACCCGCTCGGATTATGGCTCTCCATATTTAGGATTGGATTTATCGCCCTTAACGATAAATGTGCTGATTGATGCAGTTTGTCGATGGCAAAGCTGATGCAAATTGGGTGGTTTGCCTATGAATCCCTGCATAGCCCTATGCTTGATGCAGCATTCTTTTGATCTACTCCGCAATAAAAGTTACTAGCGCCTTTGGGTCGATAATATGCACCTGCTGATCGCGTTTTTCGACAAGGCCGAGTTCAATGAGGGAGTTGAGTGCGCGGCGGTAGACGCGACTGCTGGTGCCAAAGCGTTCGGCTTCTTGCTCGACTTTGTTAAAGGCTCCGAGGGCGATATTGTTTTGACTGCGTTGTAGCAGATCGAGGGCGATATTGACGGCGATGGGGTGCAATAGGCGGTTGGTGTAGATTGCCATTGAGTCTTGATAATCCCATGCCAGCGCTGAGGCAAAAAAGAGCGCTAGTTGCGGTTGAGTGACTACGCATTGCTGCAGTTTGGCGGCACAAATTACCTCGGCTTCCATCTGATCTTCGGCCATCACTGTCCACTGGCAGGGCAGTTTGGTAAAAAACTCAATTTCGCCAAAAATATGCTGATCACAATTTAGCTCACCTAACTGAAAGCGCCGACCATTATGGGCGCTAGTATACATGGCGACTTTTCCTACGGACACGACATAAAGCTCACGCACATTTTGCCCCTGTTGCAACATGATATCACCGGGGGCAAATTGGCGGCTGGCCGTTTGGCACTGAAATAAGGCCTGCTTAAAGAGTTCGCGCTGCTCGCTTAATGTGTCGCCAAAGCGGCTAGAGAGTTCAGGATGTAACTGCATGTTGATGATAGTTGTGGATATTGATGCGATTAAGGTACGCATTTCGCTGCAAGATTGATACTCATTCGATCATAAAATATGTAAATCCCTGCGTGAGGGCTGGCACTTTGGCGGCGGTAGATGGTCGTTCGCATTGTGTGTCGCCGTTGTTGTGACGCTGCAAACGTGTGTTATGACAGGTCGGTGTTGAATGTGAACTTTAGTGAGAATGATGGCGCATTGGCTGCGCCATTAAGAGGATGACTTGGTCGTTATCTGGATGCATTTATCGGCAAGGCTTACTGCTATTAACCTCAACAAGCTCTAATCACACAGTGCGTTGAGTGCGGCTAAAATGGCATGTTGCTCACCTTGGGCGCTTGCTTTGGACGATGCAACATAGTCATTAACTCCTGCTTTAACATCCTGCTCAAATAGCACTACGTTGGTTAGTATCGCTGCCACTTCAAGTTGGCGCAGTCGGCCGACGGTGAATAACGCAGCGGTTTCCATATCGGCCCCGAGCACGCCTTGGCGATGCCAATAGTGGCAGAGCTCCTGTTCTTGATCGGTATAAAAACTGTCGTGGGAGCGCACTACGCCGCTATGGGCAATAATATGATACTGCGCGCAGTATGCTTGCAGTTTGCCGACCAAACGATGATTGGCGCAAGCCGGAAAGCTGGGCTTTACATAGCTGGCAGAGCCGCCATCATCACGCACTGCAGCCTCGGCAATAATCACATCACCTATCGCTATCTGCGGTTGTAGCGCACCGGCGGAGCCGATGCGGATAAGTTGTTTAACACCGCATTGATACAGTTCCTCAAGGGCAATGATCGCCGAGGGAGCACCAATACCTGTGCTGCAAACGGTGATTATAGTGTCGCCATAACGGCCACGCATCAGTCGAAACTCGCGGTTATCCGCCAAGGATTCGACATCCGTTAGATGCGCCGCGATGCGGTTGACTCGATTGGGTTCGCCGCAGACGACGGCTTTTTCACTGACTTGATGGGGCGCGACGAGAATATGGGGTTGAATACTCATTGTTGACCTTTATCAATTACTTAGCTTGGCGGTAGCCCCGAATGGTATCGGGCTACCGCGAAGGGAAAACTTAGATAAACAAACTGACAATTGCAGCATTCATCAAGTTTGCTAACGTCGCCGCTAGCAGTACTTTCATCCCGAGTTGACCAATCAGCCCCGCGCGTTGCGGTATCATTTGACTCAGGGCGCCACACACCATGGCCACTGAGCCGATATTGGCAAAGCCGCAAAGGGCAATGGTCATAATGGCATTGCTACGTGCAGAGAGTTCCACATTGCCCATATTGGCGAAGGCAACAAACTCGTTCATGGCGATTTTTTGGCCAAGGAAGGCGCCTGCAGTGCTTGCTTCGGCCCAAGGAATACCAATCAACCATGCCACTGGCGCAAATAAGGTGCCGAGGATCATATCCACGGTTAAGGTTGGCATGCCAAACAGTTCACCAATTGCGCCCAATCCGCCGTTCAACAAGGCCATGAGGCCAATACAGGCAATAATGACTGCGCCGACGATGGCAGCGATTCCCATTCCAGCAATAGCGCCTTTGGCTATGGCATCAATAAAGCTACTGGGCTTTTCATCATCGGGTAATTCTGGCACTTCATTAACGGTTGGCTCGGTTTCTGGGATAAGCAACTTAGCGAACATCAACCCCGCTGGAGCTGACATAAAGCAAGCCATAATCAGATAGTTAAGTGCAACGCCCATCCCCGCAAGGCCCGCTAAAATGGAGCCTGCAATCGAAGACAATCCACCGACCATTACCGCAAAAATTTGCGCGCGGGTGAGAACGCGGTGGTAGGGCTTGATCAGTAACGGTGCTTCGGTTTGACCGAGAATAATATTGCCCGCCGCATTCATTGACTCCGCCCGTGACGTGCCGAGCACCTTTTGCAAGCTGCCGCCAATAATTAAAACAAACCACTGCATAATGCCTAAGTAGTACAGCAAAGAGGTGAGTGCGGCAGTAAAGATGATTTGCGGTAATACCTGTAACGCCCAGACAAAACCTATGCCTTCAACGCTGAAATTAACTAAGCTGCCAAAGGCAAATTTAATCCCTTCAGTACCATAACCAAAGACTTTGCCTACGGTATTCGATACGGCCAGCAGCACATCGGCACCAATCTCGGTTGCCAGTACAAAAAAAGCTAGCGCGATGATAATGCCAAACGCACCGATAACGGCACGCCAGCTGATCAAACGGCGGTTGTCAGAAAACAGCAAACCTACGCCTAAGAGTACAAAAATGCCGAGGATGGACTGGATCATACTGAGTGGTCCTTATATGAATTAATGGCTGCAATCACACGCTCAGCGTGGGCCTTTGCAAGGGAAAGGGTGTTGGATTTGTTACCACCTTCGGCGGCAGTGGAGTTCATCTCAAAGCTAATAATGGTATCGATAATCTCGACAGCGGCTGCGCGAAATGGGTGTTCGTAAGCTTGTTGGTATACGTTAAAGGGTAAAAAGTTAAAGCCTGTTTCGCTGTAGGAGTCCTCAGTCGCCCCCGCAGTGATAGAAAACAGGACAGGTTTACCTTGGAGCTGGCTACCATTAGGGCTAAAGGCAAAACCATAGGTAAATACCTCATCAATCCAATGTTTGAGCACGGCGGGGTAGGTGCTCCAATAGAGCGGGAATTGCACCACAATCACATCGGCATCAAGCAACAGTCGCTGCTCCGTGGCTATATCCCCATCAAACTGAGCCACTGAATTGATATGCCAGCCCAGTTGCTCAGCCTCAAGGGCAAGTATGCTGGCATTGGCCACAGACTGGGTTAAGTTGGGGTGCCCGTTTAGCACGAGTATGTTCATTAGCTAGCTCCTGAGAGGAAACGGTGCCGCCATGCAGCCAAAACCAGAGGCTCAAGCACCGAGTTACGAAGTCATGGCGTGGATTATAGGGAGGGAAGAGGGAATGCCAGAGGACATTTGTCTCCTAGCACCTGATGCAGCTCATACTATTGTGAAAATGTGATTAACATACCGATGTAAAAATGAATGAAGTGATAAGCGCAATGTCGGGTCATACCGAAATGCTAACGTTTATTAAGCGCTAAGTTCAGCTTCCAATCTTTTCATCCTGACTGCGTAAAATAGTGCTAAGTGCATGTGGCACCAATGTCGAACGCTGGTTAGCATTCTGTCATTGATGCTTCTTGCACAATGAAAACTTAATAAAGCGATAGGGCTTAATGCGTTTGATTACCCGAGTTGTCCCGCAATCATAAGTTCTTTTGTTTCAGGGACTTCATTATAGGATAAAACATGAAGTCCACGGGCGAAGGCTAATGCATAACGCGCGAGGAAAGGCCTGAGTTGTGGAGAAACAAGTAGGATAGGGTTATAGCCTTTCTCTTTTGTCTCCGCGAGTAATTGGGGCATTCTTTGTTGTAGCTGCGCCAGTAGATTAGGTTCGATAGGGAAACTATCCAATGCTACTCGGCCCTGTTGCTGCGATTGATTTAACGCTGTCATTAAAGTCTGTTCTAATTCTGCGGTCAGAGTGAGTACATTCAACTGCGGACTGCTGCCTGCGATTTGATGCAAAATACTATTGCGTAAAGCGCAGCGCACATCGGCGGCGAGTAGAACGGGATCTTTGGTTTGCTCGCTGCATTCCAGTAAGGTCGTTGCTATGGTGCGTATGTCTTTTAGCGGCACTTGCTCTTTGAGTAACAAGCGGAAAACTTTGAGTAACTGAATGGGGGTTAAACAGGTACTGAGTGATTCCGCCAGTTTGGGGGCTTGCTTACTGAGCCTGTCAGTTAATTGCATAATATCATCATGTTGCAATAATTCAGGCAGAGACTCACGTAATAATTTACTGACATGAGTGGCAATGATCGTGGCATTATCGACGACCGAATAACCTAAATTGAGTGCTTTGGCTTTTAGTTCAGGCGTAATCCAAATCGCATCCATTTGGTAAGCGGGTTCCTTAGTTAAAATCCCATCAATTTTGCCGTATACAGGACCACTTTTTATTGCTAACAGTAGATCAGGCTCTAATTCGGCGATAGCCACTTGAGTGCCCATAAAGTTAATTTGGTATGCATGTGGTGCCAAGGCTAAATTGTCGCGCACTCTCACTTCCGATAGCAGAAATCCGATTTGTTCTGAAAGGGTACGTCTGATCCCTGTTAGGCGTTTTTGTAATTCTGCTCCTTTCGTTTTTTCGACTAGATGAACCAATCTATAGCCTAATCGTACTTCGATGATGTCGGTAAAAGGCAGGGATTCCCAGCTTGGCGCTGAAGGTTCTGTCAGGCTAGTTTCTATGAGTTCTTCAGTTTTCTCTTCAGTAAAGGAGGCCTTATTCTGGTTTTGTTTCCACGCAGCAAAGCCTAGTAGTATTGCAAAAGATAAAAATACCAGTGCTGGCATGCCTGGGGTGATACCGAGAATCGCCATCACAATGGCTGCAGTGGCTAAGGTTCTCGGGTTAGCCAGTAACTGTCGACTCAATTGGGTCGGCATTTCTTCTGCATCAGATACCCTAGTCACAATAATTGCGGCAGCAGTGGCGAGTAGTAATGATGGAATTTGTGCAACTAGACCATCACCAATGGTTAATAACGCATAGGTTTTAAAGGCTTCTGTAGCACCCAGATCATGCATAAAGATGCCTATGCTGATCCCGCCAATAATGTTGATGGCTAAGATCAAGAGTCCTGCGATGGCATCCCCTCTCACAAATTTTGAGGCTCCATCCATGGAACCATAAAAGTCTGCTTCTCTGGCGACATCTTGGCGACGTAGGCTGGCTTGTTCGTGTGTGAGTGTGCCAGCATTGAGATCGGCATCGATCGCCATCTGTTTACCCGGTAGGGCATCCAATGTAAATCGCGCCGATACTTCAGAAATCCGCTCGCCACCCTTAGTGATTACAACAAAGTTAATAATCATTAGAATTAAGAAGATAACAGCACCGACGACATAGTTTCCGCCAATGACGACTTCACCGAAGGCTTGGATCACTTTACCCGCAGCATCGCCTCCTTCATGACCTTCAATGAGTACTACGCGCGTCGATGCAACGTTTAAGGTTAAACGCATTAAGGTCGCAAGGAGCAATAAGGTTGGGAATACAGAAAACTCTAACGGTCGTCTGATCGATACGCTCACCAGCAGCACCATGACGGCAAGGACGATGTTAAATGTAAACAAAATGTCCAGTAGCCATGCAGGCAGCGGTAAAATCACCATTGCCAGAATAGCGAGCAGCATGACGGGAATGCCGATATAGCTGTAATTTCCTGAAAAGGTGCGAGAAAGCCAATTCATAGGTTAAGCAATCCTTTAATCGTGACGTAAATTAGGGGGAATAAAAAAATGTGGTAAAGGGTCAGGTTTCTGCTGTAAGCCCTTACGAGATGCTTTTATTTGCATGACATAACTTAATACGTGCGCTATGGCGATAAAAAGGGCACTGGGTATTTGTTGATCGACTTGCGTTGAATGATAAATAGCCCGCGTGAGCGGTGGGATATCAATAATTTCAATATCATGTTTTTTAGCGAGTTCTCGCATATAGAGGGCGAGTTCTTCGGTGCCTTTAGTGATGACGTAAGGCGCATCCGCTAAGTCAGGATTGTATTTTAATGCCACGGCATAGTGAGTAGGATTAACCAAGAGAACATCCGCTTTTGGAATGGTGGTATCTGCCCGAGAGCGAGCCATTCGTTGCTGTATTTGGCGGATTTTAGCTTTAATCTCTGGCTTACCTTCTTGCTGGGTATGCTCGTCTTTTACTTCTTGACGTGACATACGTAATTCTTTGCTGTTATGCCAATATTGGTAAGGCACATCAATAAAGGCGATCACGAGCAGCCCAGTACCAAGATAAAACATGCCTTGCGACAGTAGATTGATGCCATCACGAACTGCTTCATCAATAGGGCGTTGATTGTAGCTAAGTAGTTCTTGTAAGTGACCATTCAAGAAAACCAACATAATTCCGATCAGTAACACAATCTTTAGGCATGATTTGAGTAACTCAACAAGAGATTGAGCGGAAAATATTCTTCCGACACCGGCAAGAGGATCGATACGACTGTACTTAAAATTAGCATTTCCAAAATTAAATATCGGCCCCCCAGGTAAGGCTCCTGCAACTGCGGCCAACAGAGCAACCATGATGAATAGTGGCCCTAAGATGCTTAGCATTTCGACTAGGCTGGCGCCAAGATGGCGCATCATGATGTCTGGTTGATCTAACTCTGCTCGGGTGAGCAGCATATTGTATTTAGCTAATCCACTGACTCTCGTCGCAAACCAATCCGCATTACTGGTCAGCATGGCAGAGCAACCAACAACCAGTGCTGCGGAGGCAAGATCTTTAGATCGTGGAACTTGGCCTTCTTCTCTCGCTTTGCGCTTTTTCTGCGGTGTAGCTTCTTCTGTTTTATCTTCTTGGGGCGTTTTACTCATGAGATCCCTCCGATAAATTGGTACATTGCAGTTAATGCGTCTAAGCACAGATCACTGTAACGAGTTGGAATGCCGCTTAACGAAAGGAAGACGCAAATCAAGCCCATCAATAAGGTCATGGGAAACCCGAGCGAGAAGATGTTTAATGACGGCGCAGCGCGGCTTAATACACCAAAAGTGATGTTAACCATTAACATAGCGAGTACTGCGGGTATGGCGAGCATCAGCGATGCAGCAAATAGCCAGCCCATTCGACTAACCAATCCCATTAGCGGTAAGTCAAAAATCCCATTCCCAATTGGCCATAAACGAAAGCTATCAACAATGATGTTGAGCCCGACTAAATGACCGTCAAGAGCCAGAAAAATCAAGGTACCAAAGATTTGTAACCATTCACTGAGAATGGGGTTGGTGTCGCCATTAGCAGGATCGTTCATCACCGCCATCGCTAGACCCATCTGCATCGACATAATAGTGCCAAGCATGGTCATCACATGGATTAAAATGGTTAAAAATAGCGCGAGCATAAATCCAATCAGTAGTTGTTCTATGGCTAAAAATAATGATCCAAGCGAGAGCGCATCGACAGCGGGAACGGGTGGCAGCATAGGTGCAATAAGCGCTGCAATACTTAAGGCAAGAAAAATTCTTACTGTTGCAGGCACATAAGAATTACCTAACAAGGGCATTATCATAAATGCCCCCATGATCCGGCAGAATGGCCACCAAAGGCTGCCGATTAACATGCTGAGTTCGGTTGAGGTGAGGGAAAGCATATCAACCGATAATATGAGGAATATTCATAAACAGCCTGTCAAATAAATCACTTAGCTGTTGTATGAGCCAATGGCCTGAAAACAGAACCATAAGTAGAGTAATGATAAGCCTTGGCAGAAAACTCAAGGTTTGTTCATTGACCTGTGTCGCAGCCTGAAATACCGCAACGATTAAGCCTAGAATGAGTCCCGGTGTCACCAACACAGAAACCATGATGATGACGAGAAACATTGAGTCAGCAAAGAGCGAGGTCAGTTCATTGATGTCCATCTAGCTACCCAAAACTTGCGGTTAAGGTGCTTACCGTCATAGCCCAACCATCGACTAATACAAAAACCATCAGTTTAAATGGGAGAGAAATAATTAACGGTGACAACATCATCATCCCCATAGACATGAGGACACTTGCGACAACCAAGTCGATAACTAAGAAAGGTAAGAAAAGTAAGAAGCCAATTTGGAAAGCTGTTTTGAGTTCACTCAGTACAAATGCGGGCATAAGGACAAAAAAGGGGACTTCCTCTGCTGCTTTCATGTGTGTGGGTTCGTTAGCTATTTTCAGCATTTGCTCAAGATCAGTTTCTCTTGTCTGCGCCAGCATAAATCGAGTTAAAGGGATTTTGGCTATTGAGACAGCCTCCATCAATTCGATCTTACCTTGGTCATAGGGCAAATAAGCTTCCTTATAAATTTTGTCTCCCACTGGGCGCATAATAAAGATAGTGAGTACTAATGCTATCCCAACAAGCACTCGGTTTGGGGGACTTTGTTGTAGTCCGAGAGCTTGTCGGAGAATTGCTAATACAATGATAATACGAGTAAAACTGGTTAGCATCATCAGCATGATGGGCAAGAAACTAATGGCCGTCATGAGCGCTAAAATTTCGAGTTTAATGTTAACTGCTTGACTGTCTTGAGCGCTATCCAGTGTGAATAAGGTCAGTCCTTCCGATGCGAGGGCTTGGGGAGCAAACAATAGAATCGCCAGTAACAATACCCGAACTATCATTCGTTACTTGTCCCATCGAGAGTAATGCTCTCTATTTCCAGCAAACGTACGCCATATCTGCCCGCCACTTCTACAACTTCACCTCTTCCGAGTAAGGCTCCATTGACCCTAATATCCAGCGGCTCACCCACCATACGGTCGAGTGCAATAACATCACCTTCACCCATCCGATTTAACTCACCCAAAGACATCTCAGCGCTGGCGAGTTCAAGGGTGACCTGTACGGGAAGTTGTTGGAAAAAGTTATTATTTTTTTTCACCTTACGGTTATCTGGTTTTGAAAATGCGTTTTCAGAGAAAATATCGTCCTCTAATAGAAAATCATCATCCGATAAAATAGATTGTTCAGCCAATGTCCTGCTCCTCATTTTGATAAACATCTTGAGTCAATTTCGCTACCATTTGTCCTTCATGACTATGCACAGAGGCATGGAATAGAGTCGTGTTTCCGATTGATAACAACGTTTTTGGATATAAATTAATGGGTAAAATATCTCCAGTTTTTAGCTGACTGAGTGATTGCACCGGGATGCTATGTTGCCCTAATGTCAGCTGCATTTTTATGGGGAGACTTTTTAGCCAGACGGCTAGTTTTGCGGGTAAATCCGCAGATACTTCAGATTTCTTAGGCTGTTCGGCCAGATGCCCCAGTAAATGCTCAGTTAAGCAAAAGAGCATTGGAGGGGTTAGTGGGCCATTGGTAAAATTGAACGACCATACTGCCGATACTGCGAGTGGCATATGGCCTTTTATAAGCTCAACTTCAAGATTATTGGTTACGATCGTGCTATTAGGTAGCTCCACCACCACGGAAAGTAGCAACTTTTTGGCTAACCTAAATTCAGATTGGCTGGGGGTTCTCAAAGGAGAACTTAATGGTGTTGAGGTATTACCGTAATAATTACTCGCCAATTGATCGAGCGTACAGCGATCAATTCTCCAATAACCGAGGGTATTTTGATGATGTTTTAATACAAACCATGCATAGCAATGTTCTGGAACGACAGGTGTTCTAGGTTCTGTTAACGTTGACCCTGAAACAGCGGGATGACCCTGTCTTAGTAGCGGAGATAGGATATTATTTATGGCATCGATAAGTGGACGATGTAGCTTTTCTAGCTGTTGCAATAATCGCGTTCTTGCTAGCTTTTCTTGAACTAGCATAATAGGTCTAATTATTTCATCAGAATTTGATTTTATAAGCCTAGCTTTCGCTGTCGTCTTCATTTTACTTCCTATTAAACGTATTTTTCCCGCTAGAATACTGCTTGGCGACCTCCGCGATTCAGTTGGTGTATGAAAAACATACACAAACAGAGAGCCTAATTTTTTATTTCTTTATCGTTAAGGATTAATGAATTTCTTAAAACAGTTAAGCGTCCTATCACATGATCATAAGGTTGAAAGCTGTTTTAAACGACGAGGATGATAAGGTAATAACGCTAAAGTATTCAATAATAATTATAAGAAAAGCTGAAATATATGTGAATAGAATTCTAGGCCAACGGAGTTTGTAAATAAAATGTTTATTTTGAGATTGTATAAGAAGATATTAATGCTTTTTAGTCTTATATTTCAGCGTCAATAAATAGTCGGGCAGGTGTTATTTTGACGTTTGTCGATATTCTGGCGTAAAGGTATTAATGCTAGCGCTTACATGTTTACCATTAATGATGGATTTGTATGGGTTTTGTTTTTGTTTTTGATTTTTATCGTTTTTTGTAATTATCGGTCTGCACTTTATTTAACCAAAAGGCGTAGTCCCCAAGTTTCTCATCATAATGAAAACTAACGGCGTTGTATTTTTATCATTATGATATGTTATTTTACAAATATATTTGGTATAAGTCAGTCCTAAGTTATATGTATCACTTTTTTACAGGTAATATTTATATTTCCAAGTGTTTTACTGCAATTTAAATTGATGGGAGCTTATTTTTTGAATATGGCGCATTAAATGTTGCTGGTGGTCACATTTTCTATTGATAATTGTGCAAGAACACATCTCTGCCTGATTTAAAACAGTGGTATTCCTTTATGGGTTGCGAATGTTAGTTATCGAGTGACGAGTCTTGTCCGTGCTTTTATATCTGTTGCGGAAGTTTTTCTTCCTCAGCCTGTGTTTCGTCTTTTCTTGATTTGTTTAAGAGGCTTAGTAATTAGTCTCTCATTCTATCGAGATGATAGCGCATTAGCGGTAATAGCTTTTATATACATTCATGCACAGATACTTAATCGGTCTAAATAAAGGTGTTATTTAATGTACTGTAAACGAGAGGGAGTTGGCGAGTGGGTGGCCTAAGTATACGGATTGAAGGATTAAACATATCTGCTGAACTTGCATGCTCGATAGCACAGGAAGATTTTTATCTGTGGAATGATGCAATGCAATCGCCTTGGCTCACAGTCGTTAACTTATCAGATTGTCGCCCGTGTGATGTAAAGTCTTATCTTGCCCGTTTTCCTTGCCGTAATATTGTCGCGTTATTAGCGCCAGAACAAGGTGAGTTGGCCGCGGCGGCAATGCGTGCTGGTGTACAAGATTATCTATTAATTCCTGTAGAAACCGAGCAACTGCTAGCCTCAATTCAACGTTTACGCCGTTTAGAGTTACCTGATTCTAGTTTGGTTGTATCGGCTGCTGTTAGTCGGCAATTATTGATGTTGGCCCATAGGGCTGCAACTACTGAGGCCAGTGTTTTATTATTGGGTGAAAGTGGTACCGGCAAGGAGCCGCTTGCTCGTTATATTCATCGCCATTCTTCTCGTTCTCATAAGCCTTTCGTTGCGATTAACTGTGCCGCCATCCCTGAAAGTATTCTTGAATCTGTCTTATTTGGTCATGTTAAAGGCGCCTTTACTGGCGCTATTTGCGATAAAGCAGGCAAATTTGAGCAGGCAAATGGCGGCACTTTATTACTCGATGAAATTGGTGAAATGCCCTTGCCGTTACAGGCAAAATTACTTCGGGTGTTACAGGAGCGTGAAGTCGAAAGACTCGGTGGGCAGCATGTTATTCCACTGGATATCAGGATCATTGCTTCTACCAATCGCGACTTAAGACAGGCCGTTGAGTTTGGTCATTTTAGGGAAGATCTGTTCTACCGCTTAGATGTGTTGCCTTTAAAAATCGCGCCTTTAAGAGAACGTAAGGCTGACATCCTCCCTTTAGCTGAGCATTTTTTAGGTTTATATGGTCAGTCTGATAACGCAAGTCGCTGCTATTTCAGTGAGCACGCAAGGCAAGTGCTTGTGACCTATGATTGGCCGGGAAATGTTAGAGAGCTCGAAAATTGTATTCAGCGTGCATTAGTGATGCGCAGAGGTCAGGCAATTCAAGTTGCTGAACTTGGATTAAACATTCAAGAAGAAACGCTCGAGTTAGAGCCTTTGGGCGCGACAGAAGGGCTTAAAGCTTCAAAACAACAGGCAGAATTTCAATATATTATTGATGTACTTAAACGTTTTAATGGACAACGCACGTTAAGTGCTCAGGCGCTAGGGATGACGACTAGAGCCTTAAGATATCGTCTCGTACAAATGCGAGAAGCAGGGATTGATATCGAAACGTTATTAGATCAAGCAGCGTAGAGCAATCAAAAAGTAAATAGGAATGAAATATGTCTAATGGAGCGATTGGTAGCTCAAGTATGTTGATGGAAACCTTAAATATTCATCGTGAAGTGGCTAAAGGTGCGATCAACATCACTTCAAATCCAGCCGACAATGGTATGGCTTATGGCTCATTCACTGAGTTAATTAAAAGTAAAGTTTCTGCCGTTAACCAAGATCAGAACCAATCCTCTATGGCGATGGCTGCAGTCGATAGTGGTAAGAGTGATGACCTCGTCGGTGCTATGGTGGCTTCGCAAAAAGCCAGTTTGTCCTTTGCGACTATGCTCCAAATTCGTAATCGTCTTGTGCAAGCATTTGACGATGTAATGAAGATGCCTATTTAAGGAATTGTGTGAATGTCTACCACTTTTGTTCAATCAGGTCAGGATATTACCGGGACTGAATCTTCGTCAGGATTCATTGCTGGCATGACCCAAAAATGGCATCGTTTTAACCGTGGTGATCGTCAAGTTATCGCCTTAGCTTTACTTGCGGTGGTTGTCGCTAGTGTCATAGTGTTGATGTTATGGACTGCTACTGCAGGGTATCGACCTTTATATGGCAGCCAAGAAAATGTCGATACCTCTCAAGTGTTAAATGTCTTGGATGCAGAAGGCATTGATTATCGCCTCGAGGCTAATACTGGGGCAGTCCTCGTTGCAGAAGAGCAAGTCGGTAATGCGCGTATGCTTTTGGCCGCAAAAGGGGTAAAAGCGAAAGTACCTTCGGGTATGGAGGCACTCGACAATACCGCGCTCGGCACGAGTCAATTTATGGAACAAGCTAAGTATCGCCATAGTTTAGAAGGTGAATTAGCTCGCACTATCATGTCGTTAAAGTCGGTCCGTGCCGCAAGAGTTCATTTGGCGATACCTAAACAAACTCTGTTTATCCGTCAGGAGCCTGAACTGCCGACGGCTTCCGTCATGCTACAGCTAGACCCGAATACTCGACTCTCTGAAACACAAGTTGAGGCTATTGTTAATTTGGTTGCTGGCAGTGTGACTGGACTAACGGCCAGTAATATCAAAGTTGTCGATCAAGATGGTCGATATTTAAGTGAGAACATTTCAGGCAATCAAGACCTTAGCCAGTCTAGAAACAAGCAGTTACAGTACACGCGTGAACTTGAGAATAGCTTAGTGGCTAATGCCGCCTCTATGCTCGAGCCTGTGCTTGGTCAAGATAATTTCCAAGTGCGGGTGACTGCAAAAGTAAACTTCAATCAGGTGGAAGAAACTAAGGAGTCACTCGATCCGCAAAATGTCGTGACTCAAGAGCGTACGAGTGTCGATGATTCAAGTAATAGTATTGCCGCGGGAATTCCCGGAGCTTTAAGTAATAAGCCACCCCAAGCAGGCAAAGAGGCGACGAATGATAAGACCCGTAATTTGAAGCAGGAAGAAAGTCGTCAATATGACGTGGGTCGTTCTGTGCGTCATGTTCGTTATCAACAAATGCAGCTCGAAAACCTCTCAGTTTCAGTGCTTATTAATAGTGCTACGGGTCAAGGAGCATTTAATGAAGAGGCCCAACTGGTTAAGTTTGGCAATATGGTTAAGGATGCCATCGGCTTTTCGGCGGCGAGAGGTGATAGTTTTACCATTAATGCCTTTGAGTTTACCCCAACCGTCGCTGCCGAATTTACGCCGTCACCTTGGTGGCAATCAGAAAATTACCAAGCTTATTTACGCTACATCATAGGCGGCATCCTTGGCTTTGGACTTATTTTGTTCGTATTAAGGCCGCTGGTTAAGCACTTGACCCGAACCGCTCAAATTACCGCGCCTAGAATTGAGCCCGTTGCATTAAGTGCCGCTTCCGCTGCTGCACTCGATGGGCATTCCGCCGATACTTTACCAAATCAAGCACATCAGTTACCGAGTGCCGACTGGCTAGGCAGTCAAGGTTTACCCGAGCCCGGCTCACCTTTGACCGTTAAAATGGAGCATTTAGCCTTGCTCGCAAACAAAGAACCCGCGCGTGTTGCAGAAGTGATAGCTCATTGGATAGGCGATAAAGACGGTGAATAATTCAATCGAAATTAAGATGGACAATTACGCCCAAGCGGCCATGTTATTACTGAGTATGGGAGAAGAAGGTGCTGCCATGGTCATGGCGCATTTGGATCGTAACGATGTGCAACACTTAAGCCATAAAATGGCGCGGTTATCGAGTATTACCCAGCAAGAAGCCGAGGCAGTACTCAGCCGTTTTTTCCAACGCTATAAAGAACAATCGGGTATCGCCAGAGCCTCACGGTCCTATTTGCAAAAGACGCTCGATATCGCTTTGGGAGACAGAGTCTCTAAAAGTCTTATCGATAGTATTTATGGTGATGAGATTAAAGTGCTCGTTAAGCGTCTCGAATGGGTTGACCCACAATTACTTGCCCGTGAAATCACCCATGAGCACTGCCAGTTGCAAGCGGTATTGTTGGGATTATTACCACCAGAAAGTGCCGCTAAAATTCTGAAAATGTTGCCCACTGATAGCCAAGATGAGGTGCTCGTTCGTATCGCGCAACTTGGCGAATTAGACCGCAACGTTGTTGAGGAACTGCGAGAACTGGTTGAGCGTTGTATGTTGATGGCAATGGAGAAAAGTCACACGCAAGTGGCGGGTGTCAAACAGGTTGCCGATATCCTCAATCGCTTCGAAGGCGATAGAGAACAACTGATGGAAATGATCAAACTCCATGATAAGCAGATGGCGATCGATGTCACCGATAATATGTTTGATTTCATTATTCTTGGGCGACAAAAGCAAGAAACGTTGCAGACCTTATTAGGACAAGTACCTTCTGAAACCCTATCGTTAGCATTAAAAGGCATTGATTTTGAATTAAAAGATGCCTTGCTCAATGCCTTGCCTAAACGTATGTCGTCAGCGATTGAAACGCAAATAGAAGCGTTAGGTGGTGTACCTGTTAGCCGAGCGAGTGGGGCGCGTAAAGAGATAATGGAACTGGCGAAGCAATTAATGCAAGAAGGTGAAATTGAATTGCAGCTATTTGAAGAACAGGTCGTTGTTTAATGGAAAACAAGCATTCTCGTTGGCGTCTAAATACCAATCTCGCTCGTCGTTATCGTTTTCCTGCATTACACGATGCGGTTGAATCAAATTCCGATGCGGGCAGTGATTTTCAAAGTTATCAACAAGCATTCGATGAGGGTTATGACGAAGGTGTTATTCAAGGTAAGAGTGCGGGTTATGAGGCTGGCATAGAAGAAGGACGCATTGCTGGACATGCAGCTGGTTTTCATCAAGGTCGGTTAGATGGGCAGTCAGCGGGTAGAGCATCCATCGATGAGCAGCTCAACAGTTTACTTGTACCGCTAGGTGCCTTGAGAGAACTACTCGAAGACGGTCATGCAAAGCAGGTTCGTGAACAGCAAAATTTGATCCTTGAATTAGTACGCCGAGTGTCACAACAAGTGATTCGCTGCGAGCTAACCCTGCAGCCACAACAAATACTTAAACTCGTTGAAGAAACCTTGAGTGCGTTGCCCGATGATCAAGCGGATATCAAAATCCATTTAGAGCCGAGTGCCGTGACTAAATTAAAAGAGCTCTCGGAAGATAAAATCCGTGGCTGGAATCTCATCGCTGATAGCAGTATTTCAGCGGGCAGTTGTCGAATTGTGAGTGATAAATCCGATGCAGATGCTTCAGTCGAGACACGACTCGATGCTTGCATGAAGCAGGTTGAAACCAAGTTGAATGAGGCTGAGATTGGAGTCTGATGTATTTCATGACGATTGGCCTCAGGTTCCAGTTGCAAGGGTTTATGGACGTCTCATTCGAGTCAATGGTCTATTGCTTGAGGCTGTTGGCTGTCAGCTTGGCATGGGGGATCGTTGCCAGATTGAAGGGCGAAATGGTCGTTTAATTGAGGCTGAAGTCGTTGGCTTTCATCGGGACGTATTGTGCCTTATGCCGATTGAGCCTACACAGGGCTTGATGCCAGGTGCCAGAGTGCTGCCTATTACGGATGAGCAAACAATTGCTATTGGTGATGGTTTGCTTGGCAGGGTGCTTGATGGACTTGGACAACCACTCGACTTATTGGGTGATTTAACCGGTGTTTCACAAGTCCCGCAATCTCACACGAGTTACAACCCTTTGCTGCGCCAGCCTATTCGGCAGCCGCTAGATGTCGGTATTCGCGCTATCAATAGTTTGTTGCCCATTGGTAGAGGCCAGCGACTCGGGCTCTTTGCGGGCTCTGGTGTGGGTAAGAGTGTGTTATTAGGCATGATGACTCGTTTTACTGAAGCAGATGTCGTGGTGGTTGGCTTAATTGGTGAGCGTGGCCGTGAGGTCAGGGAGTTTATTGAAGAAACACTCGGTGAAGAAGGGCGTAAACGGGCTGTGATTATTGCAGCCCCTGCAGATACCACACCGCTCATGCGATTACGTGCAATGCGGTTATCCCACTCCATTGCCTGTGCTTTTAGAGATCAAGGTAAGCAAGTGTTGCTATTAGTCGACTCATTGACTCGTTATGCTCAGGCACAGCGTGAAATCGCCTTGAGTTTAGGTGAGCCTCCAGCAACCAAAGGCTATCCGCCATCGGCATTTGCACAGTTACCTAGACTGGTGGAAATGGCGGGCAATGGTGAGCATCCGACAGGAACGCTAACCGCGTTTTATACCGTATTGGCCGAGGGCGATGATCAGCAGGATCCTGTTGCAGATGCAGCGAGAGCTATTTTAGATGGCCATATAGTGCTAAGTCGTAAATTGGCCGAGCAAGGACATTTCCCTGCGATTGATCTTAATGCGTCTGTGAGTCGCTTAGCCATGCACATAGCGACCTCTAGCAGTATTGAACAGAGTCAGATCTTTAGACATCTTTTGAGTCGTTACAATGAGGTCAGAGACTTATTACCTTTAGGTGGCTACCAAGCGGGCCAAGATCCTGAAATGGATCTTGCTGTGCGAGTGTATCCAGAAATGGCACGATTTTTACGCCAGACTACACACAGTAAAGTCAATTTGGCTGAAAGTTTAGTGCAATTGGAACAGTTGATGGGAGTTATGGGATATGAGCCAGCGTCATCTCTCTAAGTTACGTGTTCAAGCTGAAAAGAAATTAGCGCAGCTAGGGCAAAAACGCGATGATTCCAGCCTAAGCGTCCAACTAAATCAACAACAAAATCAAGCCTTAACCCAAATGATATTGACTTATCGTGGTGCGAAAGAGGGCTCAAATGTTTTGCTCTGGCAAAATTCCGCAAGTATGGCGCAAGTGTTAGAGCCTATGCGGGTGAAGTTAGCTCAAAAGGAGGTTTTTCTACAACAGGAACAACTGCGCATTGATCGCCTATGGCGTAAGCAATTAGGGCGTCAGCAAGGTTTGAAGTGGCTTGAAAAACAAACACATATACAAGAGCAAGCACAAGTGGCGCGCCGTGAACAGGCTGTTGTTGATGATATGGCGGGTTTCTATTACAAGAATAAAGGCCAATAGGCGCTGTGTCATTACAGCTGAGAGCCACCTTTTAAACTATGTCCCATGAGCGAGGGCTTTGGTAACTCTCAATAATTCAGTTTGACTAGCGTTTGGCACCGTAATCAATTTCATGGTGTTGGCCATCTTGATTCAGGATACGGTTAATCGTTTCTTGCTGTATTACGAGTAATCTGCCGTTGGTTTCATTGGCTGTTTGGCTATCTTTCACTAAGAGCTGTAAGTTGTCCCACGACATTTTTATTTGCGGTCTTAGGTGATCAGGTAGCGCCGTGATTAAGCGTCTCATGCCACTATTGTCACTATTAAAACCTAGTGTCGCGAGATTTTCGCTTCGCTGTTTGGCTCTCAAAGCTAACTTGTTACACAGTGCAGTTTGACGCTCGTTATGGGCTAAGAGCGCATCATTATCCCTGCGTTGCATTAATTCACGTTGGTGCTTAAGCATTGATTTTAATTGACTATATCCCTCAAGATCTTGACGAATATCGCGAATTAAACTTTGAACAAGTTCGCGCTTATTTACTTGACTATTATCCATGCTGTATCAATATCTTATCTGCAATTTTATCTAAGCTCAGCTCAAAGCTGCCATTACTTAAAGCCTGACGTATAGCAGCAACTTTATCTGTGTCAACGTCGGAGATGGTATGTAACTCTTTCTGGGTTTGTTCTAACAATTGCCAGTCGTGACTAATATCTTGTCGTGTTGGCGTTGATAGATTTTCTGATTCAACGGGCTTTCTGGGCGTATTAGCGCTCTTACTCGTGCTGAACTCAGTGCTCAAGGCACTACTAATTTTATTAATTTCCATAGATGTTCATCGTCATAAATGGCTAGATATTAGATATAGGCGACCTAAATAGGATAAATCTAAAATAAATTTTTAAATTTATCCTCAGGTGACCTGAATGTTAAAAACGGGTTTCAACTCTCCCCTTAGCTATGGGGTAGGCGGTAATGATTTTCCCTGAACTACTATTCCTCACTCTAATGGCATCACCTTGTTTACCCGCATCCATAGCAATCCCAATCATATTGGCATAAAAGGTGGCACTGACTGCTTCAATAATCACTTCATCTCCTATGCTCACGAGTTCTGGTGCACTTAAATTGCTTGCTCTTATGGGTTTGTTTTTGATTATTTTTCTGGCAACCGCTTGCCCTAAAATGTGTTTTTCATCAGTAATAATGTCTTGATCTGACGCAGTTAAGGGCAGCATTTGCCATTGTAGATTTTCTGATGTGACAACTTCATCTCTCTTAAGCGTTTTGTTGGCAACAGGAATGTAGGCGCTGAGAGCAACCTTGGCCCGAACATAGAGTGACCAGCCTTCAGAGGCACAGCTTATTTTTCGTTGGATCCGACCGAATGGGAGCCCTTTAGCAGCCTCGACTTGGAGCGCTGTGCTACACGTTTTTAGCTTGGCAGTGCTGGAAGGAATGTGCAGTGTGATTTTTTTGCTGACTTTTTTTATCTCTTGCGATTGTTGCCACTTAGCTATCTCTGCGGCTACGGAGTTTGTCATTTGCTGAGATATTTGTTCTGTCGCCGTGATCTTCCCTTTCGCGTGCACATTGAGCGGAAGTAACCCTATGCTCAGTAAGAAAGTGAGGGAAAAGAACTTTCCGTATATCAATAGCGATTTCATTTAACCAACTGTTTTATATGAGTAAGTATATTGGCATGCTAATTGTAAGCTGCTCGACCATCTAAATTAATTGCGCATACAGTACTAGGAGTTGAGATGGCTATCAACCTTGATAAAGCATTAGGAATACATCCTCAGACACTCGATTTTAGAGTGGAGAGAAGCAAGGTATTAGCGAGTAATTTAATCAATGCCGAAACACCGGGGTACAAAGCGAGGGATTTGGATTTCAAAGCGGCCATGAAGCAAGTTGAAGCAGGCATGCAGATGAATCAAGAGTACAGCCTCGCTTATCGCATGCCTTATCAAAATTCTGCCGATGATAATACCGTGGAACTCGGTAAGGAACAGGCAAGATATTCACAGAATGCGATGGATTATCAAACGAGTTTGACATTTTTAAACATGAAAATAGCCGGTCTAAAGTCTGCTATTGAAGGTCGTTAGGAGCCTGTATGTCATTTGGCGATATTTATCAAATAGCGGGTGCTGGCATGAATGCTCAGACCATACGTTTAAATACGGTCGCGAGTAACTTAGCTAACGCTGGAACTGCCGCTGAAAACCCTGAGTCGGCCTATCGAGCCTTAAAGCCTGTATTTGCGACTATTTATGATTCTACTCAACAAGGCGCAATCGGTGCCTCGATTGAGGTGAGCGACATAGTGCAGGCGGATGCTCCATTAGATATGCGCTATGAGCCTAATCATCCCTTTGCCAATGAACAAGGATATGTCGCCTACTCCAACGTGAACACGATTGAAGAAATGGCCGACATGATGGCGGCAAGTCGTTCATTTGAAACCAGTGTTGAAATCATGAATCGTGCGCGCTCTATGCAGCAAGGTTTATTGCAGCTAGGGAATAAATAGCAATGGAATTGGCCCGCTCTGGTAACAACTCAGTTCAGAATCCTGCAGGTGCATTAGCGGCACCTGGGAATGATGCTGCATCATTAAAAAATGAATTCATGACCTTAATGATCGCGCAAATCAAGAACCAAGATCCCACCAAACCGCTTAACAGTGCTGAGTATATCTCTCAATTAGCGCAGTTTTCGCAGGTCGAAAGCTTAGAGGGCATGCGGAAAAATCAGTCAAACCAAATGGTCATGATGGAAAATTTGGGCATAGTGCAGTCGGCATCTTTAATTGGTAAGAATGCCATGGTGCCGGCGTCTGAGTTTCAGCTCGATGGTGAAGCGGTTGAAGGCAAAGTGTATTTAGAGAATGCAGCTGAAGGCTTAGATCTTGAAATTATCGATGCACAAGGTCAGGTCGTTAGCACTATTCAACTCGGTGCTCAGGATGTTGGTGATGTTCGGTTCTCTATCGATCCTGCTGAGCTGGGGTTGTCTGCAGGCCAATATGAAATCAAAGCTAAGGCGACACTAGGTGAAAATAGTTTAGTTGCGCCAACGTATATTAAGGCACCGATCGAGAGAATCCATTTCTCCAGTGCATCCGGCATGATGATGGCTGAAATGGGCCATGGTGTTGGAGTTGTTTCTGTGCTCAATATTTCTGAAGTTTCGTAAATTATTTTTATAGGATATTAAGATGTCATTTAACATAGCTTTAAGTGGTTTACAGGCGACGACTCAAGATCTCAACACTATCAGTAATAACATTGCTAACGCATCGACGAGTGGATTTCGCGGTGGCCGTAGTGAATTTGCATCAATTTATAATGGTGGTCAGGCGGGTGGCGTTGGCGTGATGTCAACGAGCCAAAACTTCTCTAAAGGTGGCAGCTTAACTTATACCGGGCGTCAGCTTGATATGGGGATCCAAGGCGAAGGCTTTTTTGTTCTCAAGGGGAATGATGGCGGCGCCATGTATGCTAGAGCAGGGATGTTCCATAAGGACAATCAAGGCTTTATAACCGATCCAGTCGGTAATCGTTTACAGGGATATTCTGTGAATGCGACGGGAAGATTGCAAACAGGTAATGCGGGTGATTTACAGGTACAAACGGCTTCTTTAGCGGCCAAAGCCACAACGAATGTCAGCATGGTTTCAAATCTCGATGCGAGAGTCGATGTTATTCCTCCAGCTGTCCCAGCCGTGCCATTTGATCCTAAAAATATTGATAGTTATCACTCTATTGGTACCACCAGTGTCTACGACTCTTTGGGTACAGAGCATGTGGTGACTCAGTATTATGTAAAAACAGCGCCGAATGAGTGGACGGTTAATTACACCTTGGATGGGACTCTTCTGCCAGACCAAACAACATTAAAATTTGATTCAAAAGGCATTTTAGATCCAACTACGACAAAGGATACCTTCGACCTTACATTGGGTAATGGGGCATCACCGCTTAAATTTGATATCAATTTTGATAAAAGCACTCAGTATGCCGCCAAATACAACAACTCGAGTTTATCTCAAGACGGTTACACCTCGGGTGAATTGAAAGGCGTGCGTCTGGATGACAATGGCATGTTGTATGGCACTTATACTAACGGCCAAGATCAATTACAGGGTCAGGTCGTCCTCGCAAACTTTAGTAATCCCAACGGTTTATCGGCCGTGAGTAACAATGCTTGGGTGGCTACAAATACCGCTGGGCAAGCGATTATGGGGGCGCCATCTACAGGCACTATGGGCACTGTAACGGGGGGGTATTTAGAGGGCTCGAATGTGGATACAACCGCTGAAATGGTTAACCTCATGTCGGCACAACGTAATTATCAATCTAACGCCAAAGTTCTCGATGTGAACTCGACTATGCAACAAGCATTACTTAATGCCATTTAAGAAGAGACACTGACATGGAGAAGATGCTTTATACCGCCGCCAGTGGTGCAGTTCGTATTCTTGAGGCGCAAAGTATTCGCGCGAATAACTTGGCTAACGCTGAAACTGCAGGATTTAAAGCAGACCTTGAGCGCGTGAATGCCGTGCCTTTAGCTGTTCAAGGTAATAGTTTGAACACAAGGGTTATGGCACAGACTGAGAGTAGTGGTTTTAGCCAGCAAAGTGGGGTGATCAATCCTACGGGCCGTTCATTGGATTTAGCGATCCGCGATCGTGGCTTGTTCAGTGTGGCTGTTGACGGTGCAGAAGCTTATACCCGTTCGGGCGCAATCGAGACAAATGCCGAGGGGCAACTGACTATCGATGGCCGACCTGTATTAGGCGTTGATGGGCCGATAGCGCTGCCTGAGCATAAAGATGTCTTTGTGGGTGAAGACGGCACCGTCAGTGTTTTACCCTCCGAAGGCGGGATCATTGAGGAAGTGGGCCGATTAAAGCTAGTGAATCCTGACTTTGCCTTAATGCAAAAGGGGCAAGATGGGTTGCTCTATCGTCGTGATGGCCAAGCAGTGCCACAAGATGAAGGTGTGTTAGTGGATAGTGGCTTCCTTGAGTCGAGTAACGTGCAGGCCGTGTCAGAGCTTATTGCATCTATGGATTTGAGTCGTCAATTTGAGATTCAAGTTAAGTTAATGAAAAGTGCAGAAAAGCTGGCCGAGGCTGGTAATCGTCTGCTGGGCAATGTTTAAGGATTATTGGTATGCAATCAGCGTTATGGGTAAGTAAAACCGGCCTAACAGCACAAGATACGAAAATGACTGCGATTGCCAACAACTTGGCAAACGTGAATACCACTGGTTTTAAGCGTGACCGTGTTGCGTTTAATGATCTGTTTTATCAGGTTCAACGTCAGCCAGGTGGACAGGTTGATGCACTGAATAATTTGCCATCGGGTCTGCAATTAGGTGCAGGAACGAGAGTCGTTGGTACTCAAAAAATATTCACTACTGGGGATATGCAAAATACCAGTCAGCAGTTGGATTTAGCGATCGAAGGTCATGGTTTTTTCCAAGTAGAAGAGCCAAATGGCGATCTTGCTTATACCCGTGACGGTCAGTTTTATCGCAGCAGCGAAGGCATGATGGTCACATCACAAGGTTTACCTTTAGTGCCCAATATCGTGATCCCTGAAGATGCGCTAACCGTTACTATTGCCAACGATGGTGTAGTCACAGCGAAAATGGCGGGTGAAGCTGAACCTCAAGATTTAGGTCAAATCACGCTTGTTAACTTTACTAATCCAGCAGGGTTAGAAGCTCGCGGTGACAACCTTTACCGTGAAACTGCTGCATCGGGTGTGGCGGTTGAAGGTGTGGCGGGTGATCAAGCTTTAGGTGCTTTAAGACAGGGTGCGCTAGAGGGCGCAAACGTCAACGTGGTGGAAGAAATGGTCGAAATGATTTCCACGCAGAGAGCATATGAGATGAATGCCAAAGTTGTGTCAGCCTCAGACGATATGCTCAAGTTCCTCAATCAATCGGTTTAGAGAGGCAATCATGCGTTGGTTATGGTTTTTATGGTTTGCACTGTTATCGGGTTGTATGTCGCATATTCCAGATAAGGAGACTAAACCTGGCACTAAAGAGTGGGCACCGCCTGAGATTGACTACAGCCTGCCAGATGCAAAGGATGGCAGTCTTTATCGTCCCGGTTTCATGTTGACACTTTTTAAGGATAAACGTGCTTTCCGTGAGGGCGATATTTTAACCGTCGCGTTAGATGAAAAAACCTATTCGAGTAAGAAAGCGGATACCAAGACCAACAAAGAACAAGATATGGGTATGGGACTTGCGGGCAATATTGGTGATAAAACGGCCAATGCTGACGGTAAAACCTCTTTTTCGAGAGGGTTTAATGGTGCAGGCTCAAGTACACAGCAAAACCAGTTATCAGGTTCAATCACTGTAACTGTTTCTAAGGTTTTACCTAATGGTACCTTGTTGATACGTGGTGAAAAATGGCTGCGATTGAATCAGGGCGATGAGTATTTACGCTTACTTGGCATTATACGTGCTGATGATATAGGTAATGACAATACGATATCGTCGCAACGTATTGCCGATGCCCGAATTATCTATGGTGGTCAAGGCGCTATTGCTGACAGTAATGCTATGGGATGGGCTTCTCGCTATTTCAATAGTCCATGGTTCCCGCTCTAGCAAAGGATATTTTGATGCTACGTTGTTTATTATTGTTACTTTTGGCTACTGGTACACTGCAAGCGGAAGAGCAAAGCCGCTACTTGATGGATATTGTCGATGTGCAAGGTCTGCGTGATAACCAACTCGTGGGTTATGGCTTAGTCGTCGGGTTAAATGGGACGGGTGACCGCTCTCAAGTTAAATTTACCAGTCAATCTGTCGTCAATATGCTTAAACAGTTTGGTGTACAGATTGATGATAAAACCGATCCTAAGTTAAAGAACGTCGCCGCCGTTGCTGTGCATGCGACTATTACTTCTCTGGCGAGCCCAGGACAATCCTTAGATGTGACGGTTTCATCCCTTGGTGATGCAAAAAGTCTTCAGGGCGGAACCTTATTAATGACGCCTCTTAGGGCTGTCGATGGTGAGGTTTACGCGGTAGCGCAGGGCAACTTAGTTGTTGGCGGTATTTCTGCCGCCGGTCGTAATGGATCATCTGTGACTGTGAATGTGCCAACTGTTGGCACTATCCCCAATGGTGCCTTACTTGAGGCACCAATCAAAAGTAACTTTAGTGATAATGAAGACATCATATTAAACCTTAAGGATCCCAACTTTAAAACCGCCCGAAATATCGAACGGGCTGTTAACGAACTATTTGGACCCGATGTTGCGCGTGCGCAAGATCATGCCAAGGTCCTGATACACGCGCCTAAGTCGAATCGAGAGCGTGTGACTTTTATGTCAATGCTTGAAGAACTCAAGATTGACCAAGGCCGACGTTCACCTAGAATCGTGTTTAATAGCCGTACGGGGACAGTGGTATTAGGGGGAGATGTTGTGGTTCGTAAAGCCGCTGTGAGCCATGGCAATCTGACAGTGACTATTGTTGAACGTGAAAACGTGAGCCAGCCTAATGGCGCTTATCTTGGTAATGCCGCAGGGGAAACCGTGGTGACTAATGATAGCCAAGTATTGGTCGAGCAAGGTAACAAACGTATGTTTGTTTGGCCCGAGGGCACAGCAATTGAAGAAATCGTGCGTGCCGTAAATAGCTTAGGTGCGACACCAATGGACTTGATGGCAATTCTAGAAGCTTTGGCGGAAGCGGGCTCTTTAGAAGCTGATTTGGTGGTGATTTAATGAAAGTTGAAAATACGGGCGGTTACTTAAATAAGCTGAATGCTGATGATTTGATTAAGGCGAATGGCGAGCAAGGTGCACTTAAATTAGTCAGTCAACAATTTGAGGCGCAGTTCCTGCAAACGGTACTTAAGCAAATGCGCTCAGCCACCGACGCTATGGCCGATGAAGATAATCCTTTAACCTCCAAAAGCAATAATGGCCTTTATCAAGATTTACATGATGCGGAATTGGCAAGTCGTTTAAGCCAAGTCAATGGTATGGGCTTGGCTGACGTGATGACTAAGCAGCTATCACGTTCATTTCAGTCTGAGAAAGATCCGGTCGCCTTTGATCCTCAACAGATGACAACAACAGCGATGCAGCCTGCACTTATTATGCGGCCCGTTGTGAAGGATTTTAAATGAGCATGTTGAACATTGGTAAGTCTGGCTTATTGGCAAGCATGGCCGCATTGAATGCAACCTCAAATAACGTTGCTAATGCTATGGTTGCAGGCTATTCACGTCAGCAGGTGATGTTAAGTTCGGTTGGTGGCGGTGCTTATGGCTCCGGCGCGGGCGTGTTTGTTGATGGTGTTAGACGGATCTCTGATCAATACGAAGTCGCGCAGTTATGGCAAACCACGAGTGCTGTTGGTTTTTCTAAAGTGCAAAGTAGTTATTTGCGTCAGGCTGAACAAGTATTTGGTGCCGAAGGGAATAATATCTCAAAAGGCCTAGATCAATTATTCGCCGCCCTCAATTCATCTATGGAACAACCTAATCTCATTGCCTATCGACAAGGTGTACTTAATGAGGCTAAAGCCGTTGCCCAAAGAGTGAATGCAATCAACGACAATATTGATTCGCAACGTAATCAGATCAATGGACAGCTTGGTTCATCCGTTAAAGAGATCAACTCACAACTTAATATTATTGCCAGTTTCAACCGTGACATTCAGGCGGCAAGTGTGACAGGAACGATCCCCCCTGCACTGCAAGATAGTCGAGATGCTGCGATTGATGACTTAGCTGCGATTTTAGATATTCGGGTTGTTGAAGATAGCCAAGGCATGGTCAATATCTCGCTGGCCCGAGGTGAGCCGCTATTGACGGGAAATACTGCTGCTAAGTTAACGAGTAATCCCGATCCCACCAATCCTAAGAACGATTTGGTGACTATCCAATTTGGTGCTAGCCAGTTTAATGTTGATGAAACCGCTGGTGGCAGTTTAGGTGCCTTGCTTACGTACCGTGATGTGCAGCTCGCGGATTCGCAACAGTACATAGATGAATTAGCGGTAATGTTAGCGACCGAGTTTAATTCTATTCTTGCTTCTGGCACTGACTTAAATGGTGCGACACCGTCACAGGATTTATTTACTTATCAAGCTAATAACCCAGGAGGAAGCTTATCTCTAACGGCCGGTTTTACGCCTGATAAACTTGCCTTTGGTAAAGATGGTACCCAAGGCGATAACGCAAATTTAAAAGCTTTAGTACAGCTTGCGAATAAAGAACTGAGTTTTACTAGCCTTGGCAGTAATACAAGCTTAGCGGAATCCTTCTCCAGCAAGGTTGGCCAGTTAGGTTCTGCTTCTCGCCAAGCGATTTCATTTGCTAAAACCAGTGTAGATTTGCAAAAAGATGCGCAGTCCCAATGGGCGAGTACCAGTGGTGTGAATCCCGATGAAGAAGGGATTAATTTGATCATCTATCAGCAGTCATATATGGCGAATGCTAAGGTGATTTCCACCGCAGATCAACTGTTTCAAACTATGCTTAGTAGCTTTTAAGGACTTTATTCATGCGTGTAACAATGCAAAATTTATACACTAACAATTTAAACAGTTTGCAGAACACGACCTATGATGTGGCACGTTTGAATCAAATGCTCTCTAAAGGTGTTTCAATACTATCGCCTTCGGATGATCCTATTGGTGTTGTTCGGGTAATGGATAACCAACGTGATTTAGCACTAGTACAGCAATATGTTAAAAATATCGATTCCTTAAGTACCAATATGAGCCGTGCTGAAACATATTTATCCAGCATGGTTGAGACGCAGCAGCGGATGAAAGAAATCAGTATTGCGACTAATAGCTCGAATCTCTCGAAAGAGGATAGAGCATCCTATGCTTCTGAAATGGAAGAACTCTTAAAGGGGTTAGTGGATAATATTAACGCCACTGATGAGTCGGGTAATTATCTCTTTTCCGGTAATGCGATTGAGAAAGCTGCGGTAGTTAAGGATGCGGCTGGGCGATACGTCTATCAAGGTGATGCTAGCGAGAGAACGGTACAAACGTCTAGCTCTTCATGGACTACGGCTAATGTCACCGCCGAAAAAGTCTTGTTCTCCAATGCTGGTCAAGATATTTTGAATCAAGCAATGGACTATATTAACGTATTAAATGATCCAAGCTTATCACCAAGCGATCCTGCTTTTAGTGCGGCCGCGAGTGGAATACAAACAGCGTTAAGTGAAACCTTAGATAGCATAGGTGTAGCTATTACCGATTTCGGTGGCAAGCAAAATAATCTCGCGTTAGTTAAAAGCTCCCATGAAGAAATGGTGTTGTTTAGTAAACAAGTGATAGGTGAAACGCAGGAGCTCGATTATGCCGCTGCCACTGCCGAGTTCAATGTCAAATTAACCGCATTAAAAATTACCCAGCAAACTTTTGTACAGATAAGCCAGCTGTCCCTTTTCAATCATATGTAGGTAATGAGTTAAATGATCAAAGGGATAGGTGAGTCACTTAGTCAGTTACGTCAAAGTCAGACGGTAACGTCTCATTATGTTGCTCCGATATCAGGTGTGCCCCGCAGTGCACCGAAAGCGAGGCCCATACCTAAGCATAGATTGGAAGCCTATGGACGTTGGGCCAAGGTGACTCAAGAGCAACATAATATTAGTGCATCGCAAGTGGTGTTACAGAGCTTGATTTCAGCCAAAAGTATCCTAGGTCAACTAAACAAACAGCTACAAACCTGCTTGTTCAGTAAAAGTTCGGTTGTTGAAGATGCATTACATAAAGCGGAAGAGTGTCGAAGACAATTAATCGAGATTAGGCCTTATTACCAAGGAAAGCGTTTACTCGATCATCACTTGAATTTGATTTCAGCATCCCAGCCTGCGGCATTGCATTTTTTTAGGTTCCGACGAGTCGATCTCACATCACCCAAGAATCGCGATGAGCGGATTACGCTTTTTACAGAGAAGCAAACATTGCATTTGCTTTTGCCTGCCAATAAAAATCGCTTAGAGCTACAAGATATCATAGAGCCTGTTTTAGCTTCGATTGGGATAAGTATCGACCGCTTATCGACCAATGACACAGTGTTTACAGCACCGCATGAGACTTGGATGAAGCTCAATGGGGGGATTTTAATGGTCGGCGAAGGGCAAAGGTTGCCAGCGGGTGAGCCGAGGAATATACCATTAGAAGAGAAATTTAGTTGGCAGGATCCCCGTGAATGGAATTTTACGGATATTGAAAAGTTAAAAATGACATTGGCTAAAGTGTCAAAGGTAGATAAAAAAGTCACAGTGCAAATTGATGATATTAAAGCATCCCACCGTTTACTGCTGGTGAAGGTTAAGCAATTGACCGCATCTAGTCAGCCCAAATTTGAACTCCAGCATTTGCATAAATTTATGCAACCCTATCCTTTTGCCTATCAAGTGACATCTTTGATGGCGCAGGGAAATACGAACCGCGAACAGGTTAGCGCTCTGCTGCTCTAATTTTTGAAGCGAACCCTAAGTGTGATTATTTAATTTTTGAAAATAAGCTATTTGGCTTCAGTGAAGAGCTTTTCATGTCGCCTTAATTAGTTATGCCTGTATTCAGGCCTAACCAAAACAATCGTTATTTTCTGGAGAACTACTATGTTAGGTGTTCATACTAATTACGCTTCAATCGTTGCGCAGGGTGCTGTAAATAAAAGCAATAACCTTTTAACTAATGCTATGGAGCGTTTGTCGACTGGTTTACGTATTAATAGTGCATCTGATGATGCTGCTGGTCTGCAAATTGCTAACCGCATGAGTGCTAACGTAAAAGGTATGGAAACGGCTTCACGCAATATTTCTGATGCGACCTCTATGCTGCAAACTGCTGATGGTGCGTTAGAAGAATTAACTATTATTGCCAACCGTCAGAAAGAATTGGCGACCCAAGCGGCGAACGGCGTTAACTCTGATGCTGATAGGTTAGCACTTGATGCTGAATTCCAAGAGTTGATTAAAGAGTCGGCTCGTATCATGACTAATACAACTTATGCAGGTAATGATTTATTTACTAAGTTGGAGGGGGGAGTTCAGTTTCAAATTGGTGCAGGCACTACAGAAACGTTAACTGTAACCAGTGCTAAGCCTACTGCAGTTGCTGGCGATTTAAAAGATACGGCTAAATCAACTCAAGCAATAACCGATGTTGATGCGTATATTAAGGCAGTAGGTACTGCCCGTTCTACCTTAGGTGCAAACATTAACCGTTTAGGTCATACCTCAGCTAACTTAGCTAGCGTGACTGAAAATACTAAAGCCGCTGCTGGCCGTATTATGGATGCCGATTTCGCGGTTGAATCTGCCAATATGACCCGCAACCAATTATTAGTTCAAGCAGGTACAACGGTACTATCTTCAGCTAACCAAAATACGGGTTTAGTCATGGGGTTACTACGCTAATTCCAGTTAAGTCACTCAGTTTCGTTTTAATGCCAGTGAGTTTAGCTTGCTGGCATTTTTTATGGCGTTTTGAGCATGCCATTTCAGTCTGATTTTTTTACAGTGTTCATGTACTCTATTTTTAAATCGGTTTTAGTTAAGCGCTTGTGCGGTCGCTTTAGTTAGTTATCCCTGAACTCAGGTCTAACCCAAATGCTCGTTATTTTCTGGAGAACTACATATGCTAGGCGTTCATACTAATTACGCTTCAATTGTTGCACAAGGTGCTGTTAACAAAAGCAATAACCTACTAACTAACGCCATGGAGCGTTTGTCGACGGGTTTACGTATCAATAGCGCATCTGACGATGCTGCGGGTCTGCAAATTGCTAACCGCATGAGCGCTAACGTTAAAGGTATGGAAACGGCTTCACGTAATATCTCCGATGCGACCTCTATGCTGCAAACTGCTGATGGTGCGTTAGAAGAGTTGACGACCATTGCTAACCGCCAAAAAGAATTGGCCACTCAAGCGGCGAACGGTGTGAACTCGACAGCTGATTTGAAAGCATTGGATGATGAGTTTCAGGCGTTGATTAAAGAGTCAACTCGTATCATGGGCAAGACTACCTATGCGGGTAATGATTTATTCGCCACATTAAGTACTGGTACTGGTGTTAAATTCCAAATTGGTGCTGGTACTACTGAAACCTTAGATGTTTTAATTGCAAAACCTGCGGATGTTGGTGGTGATCTAACTTCAGCGGCGAATGCGACAGCGGCAATAACAGCCGTTGATACATATATTAAAGAAGTGGGCACGGCCCGCTCTACCTTAGGTGCTAACATTAACCGTCTTGGACATACTGCAGCTAACCTTGCCAGTGTGACTGAAAATACCAAAGCCGCCGCAGGCCGTATTATGGATGCCGATTTTGCGGTTGAATCTGCCAATATGACGCGCAACCAATTATTAGTTCAAGCGGGTACAACAGTACTGTCTTCAGCTAACCAAAATACGGGTTTAGTCATGGGGTTACTGCGCTAATTACAATTAATTAGTCAGCTAGTCAGTGTTAGTTTTAATGCCAGTGAGCGTAGCTTGCTGGCATTTTTTATGGTGTTTTGAACATGCCATTTCAGTCTAGTTTTTACAGTGCCATACACTCTATTTTTAAATATCGATTTTATTTTAGTTGTGTGCTGTTGCCGTCGCCTTAGTTAGTTATCCCTGAGTTCAGGTCTACCCCAAATGCTCGTTATTTTCTGGAGAACTACATATGTTAGGTGTTCATACTAATTACGCTTCAATTGTTGCACAAGGTGCTGTTAACAAAAGCAATAACCTACTAACTAACGCCATGGAGCGTTTATCGACTGGTTTACGTATCAATAGCGCATCTGATGATGCTGCGGGTTTGCAAATTGCTAACCGCATGAGTGCTAACGTAAAAGGCATGGAAACGGCTTCACGCAATATTTCTGATGCGACCTCTATGCTGCAAACCGCTGATGGTGCGTTAGAAGAATTAACGACCATTGCTAATCGCCAGAAAGAATTGGCTACTCAAGCATCTAACGGTGTTAACTCAACTGATGATTTGAAAGCATTGAATGATGAGTTTAAAGAGTTGAACTCAGAAATCACCCGTATTATTGACAATACAACGTATGCGGGTAATAAACTATTTGAAGCTACAGATGGTGTGCTAGTAAAGGGTACTGGAGTTAAATTCCAAATTGGTGCTGGGACATTAGAAACAATGGATGTTAAATTAGCCGCTATTGATAAAACTGTTACTGGTGACTTAGCTACTGCAGCAAATACCGCTATTGGTGCTGTAGATACTTTCTTATCTAAAGTTGGTACTGCCCGTTCAACCTTAGGTGCCAACATTAACCGTCTTGGCCATACTGCGGCTAACCTTGCCAGCGTAACTGAAAATACCAAAGCCGCTGCAGGCCGTATTATGGATGCCGATTTCGCGGTTGAATCAGCCAATATGACGCGCAACCAATTATTAGTCCAAGCGGGTACAACGGTTCTGTCTTCTGCTAACCAAAATACAGGCTTAGTCATGGGTCTACTGCGCTAATTACAGTTAAGCCAGTCAGTTTAGTTTTAATGCCAGTGAGCTTAGCTTACTGGCATTTTTTATGGCGTTTTGTACATGCTATTTAAGTCTGCTTTTATAGTGGTGATCCCATCTATTTTTAAATAGGTTTTAGTTGTGTGCTGTTGCTGTCGCCTTAGTTAGTTATGGAGCGATGCTGAGATTCAGGCATCGCCAAGATAACCGTTATTTTTCAGGAGAACTGATATGTTAGGTGTTCACACTAATTACGCTTCAATTGTTGCACAAGGTGCTGTTAACAAAAGCAATAACTTACTAACTAACGCCATGGAGCGTTTGTCGACGGGTTTACGTATCAATAGCGCATCTGATGATGCTGCGGGTTTGCAAATTGCTAACCGCATGAGTGCTAACGTAAAAGGCATGGAAACGGCTTCACGCAATATTTCTGATGCAACCTCTATGCTGCAAACCGCCGATGGTGCATTAGAAGAATTAACGACCATTGCTAACCGCCAAAAAGAATTGGCCACTCAAGCGGCGAACGGTGTGAATTCTGCTGATGATTTAACTGCGCTGAATGATGAATTTGTACAGTTAAACGATGAAATTACACGCATTGTTGAAAACACAACCTATGCGGGTAATAACCTGTTTAAAGATGCGACTGATGGCGTACTTATTAAAGGTGTTGACTTCCAGATTGGTGCTGGAATAGCAGAAACACTGAATGTGAAGTTAGGCGCTATTTCAACAACTGTAACAGGTGACTTAACCACTGGTGCTACTGCTGCAATTACCGCTGTTGATACTTTCTTAGCCAAAGTGGGTACAGAACGTTCTACACTAGGCGCCAACATTAACCGTCTTGGCCATACAGCGGCTAACCTTGCCAGCGTAACTGAAAATACCAAAGCCGCTGCAGGCCGTATTATGGATGCCGATTTCGCGGTTGAATCTGCCAATATGACCCGTAACCAATTATTAGTTCAAGCGGGTACAACAGTACTGTCTTCAGCTAACCAAAATACAGGTTTAGTCATGGGGTTACTGCGCTAATTTTATTAAATTAGTCAGTGTTAGTTTTAATGCCAGTGAGCTTAGCTTGCTGGCATTTTTTATGGCGTTTTGAGCATGCCATTTCAGTCTGTTTTTATAGAGGTGATCCCATCTATTTTTAAATAAGTTTTAGTTGTGTGCTGTTGCTGTCGCCTTAATTAGTTATGGATCGATGCTGAGATTCAGGCATCGCCAAGATAACCGTTATTTTTCAGGAGAACTGATATGTTAGGTGTTCATACTAATTACGCTTCAATTGTTGCTCAAGGTGCTGTTAACAAAAGCAATAACTTATTGACTAATGCTATGGAGCGTTTGTCTACGGGTTTACGTATCAATAGCGCATCTGATGATGCTGCGGGGTTGCAAATTGCAAACCGCATGAGCGCTAACGTAAAAGGTATGGAAACAGCATCACGCAATATTTCTGATGCGACCTCTATGCTGCAAACCGCTGATGGTGCGTTAGAAGAATTAACGACCATTGCCAATCGCCAGAAAGAATTGGCTACTCAAGCATCAAACGGTGTTAACTCAACTGATGATTTGAAAGCATTGAATGATGAGTTTAAAGAGCTAAATGATGAGATCGAGCGTATTGCTACCAAAACGACTTATGCAGGTAATGACCTTTTTACCAAGCTTACAGATGTAACTTTCCAGATCGGTGCAGGTAAAGATGAAATTCTGAACGTTAAACTTACAGCGCTTACGGCAGACATTACGGCTCTTAAAGCTGGCGATTTAGAAGGCACCCCGAATGATGCAATTAAGTTAGTGGATGATTTTATTTCTGCAGTTGGCACTAAACGTTCAACCTTAGGTGCCAACATTAACCGTCTTGGCCATACAGCGGCTAACCTTGCCAGCGTAACTGAAAATACCAAAGCCGCTGCAGGCCGTATTATGGATGCCGATTTCGCGGTTGAATCTGCCAATATGACGCGCAACCAATTATTAGTTCAGGCGGGTACAACAGTACTTTCTTCAGCTAACCAAAATACTGGCTTAGTGATGGGTCTATTGCGTTAATGTTATTGGGTAAGTGATGTCATTGGTCACAGCTAAAATGCCAGTTAGTTGCGCTGACTGGCATTTTTATTTTAGCCACGGTTTATGTATTGGTCGGTAGTCGCTAAACCCGAGATTGAAACCTATAAGGTTCATGTTTTAGTGGGTAATTTTCGATAACACAAAGTGGAAGATAGTTTTCCTGTTTAAGTGTTTATGCGGAAGTTTTTAGCTGTGTTCGGGCCAGTTAATTATTTAAATGTCTTTAAAAACAGCAGCTTGTTTTTGGCATGCGTTTTGCTGTAGAACGAGTGGAGGTAGTCATGATTTCAGGTATGAATGCAGCACAATTTGCTCAGCAACTGATTGGCGCAGACCGCGCAGGTAAAGATACGCTTTACAAAGGCAAGCTAACTGCCAGTAAAACACAGTTAGATGCCTATACGTTGCTTGAAAATAATATGAAGAAAATGGCCACTAAGTTGAGTGAAATGGGTGGCAATGCAACTAAAGGCAAAATTGCTACGGTTACGGGCGAGAATGCGACCGCTACAGTTAAATCTGATGCGCCAAAGGGCAACTATGATTTGAGCGTGCATAAACTTGCGCAAGCACATCAACTGACTAAAGCCTATTCCTCTGAAAGTGAATTGTTGCCAACGTCGGGTATTATCAGTATTCAAGTCGGTAGTGATCCGACTAAGCGTATGGAAATTGATTTGGCAACGGTTAATGGCGGTGCGGCTATTTCTGTGTCTCAGTTACGCGATGTGATCAATAAACAAGTGGGTAATCCTGGTGTACAAGCGTCATTAGTGCGCACAGGTAACCAAATCGAATTTATGCTGTCTTCAAAGGAATCGGGTGTCGCGAATCAAGTGAAGGTAGAGTTTAACGGTGCCGATTGGGGCATGACAGAACGTCGTGCAGCACAAGATGCGGAACTCACATTAAACGGTATCAGTATTACCAGCAGCAGTAACTATCTAGAAAATGTTGTTGATGGTGTCAGCCTCGAATTAGTCAAGGTGCATGCGGCTGGTGAAAGCAGCATGATTAAAGTCACAGACGATTTTGAAGCGAATAAGAAAACGGTTAAAGATTTTGTCGATTCATTTAATTCTTTAATGACACAAATCAACCAACTTACCCGTTCTATGGGCGTTAAAACCTCTGATTCGAGTTCTTCGGATAAAGATAAAGATAAAGAAGACAAAACTACCGCTGTGAGTGAAGCGCAAATTGGTGTGTTGAAGGGGGATACCTCTATTCGCCTTCTCCAGTCTAAATTACGTGATTCTGTATTTGCAACGGCTGCTAACGGCATGCGTTTGTCTGATATCGGGATTGAGATTGGACGAGACGGAAAACTAAAAATTGATGATGCTAAGCTAACTGACAGTTTTAAAAGTGATCCCGAAAAAGTGCAAGCCATGTTTACGGGTGAAGGTAGCTACGTCAAGAATGTTGAGAAAACATTAAAGCCTTTTACGCAGTTCAATGGCTATATCGATCAAAAACAAGAAGCGTTAAATAAGCAGATTAAAAGTGTGAATGACAGTATGGATCGCCATAACTATCAAATGAATCAAAAGTATCAGATTTATTTAACCCAGTTTACGGCAATGGAATCCACCATTAACCAGTTTAATTCTGCAAGTCAGTTGTTTTCATAGGAAGCAGTAAAAAATGTTAAATGAGTACGATCCATTTAATGCCTACAAGCAAACCGCTTTAGATGCACAAGTAGCGGCAGCAACAACCCATGACATGGTGCGTATGCTACTTGATGGTTTATTGGAAGAACTAGAGCGGACCGCTGGCCATATGGAATACCAAAGGTTTGAGGCGAAAGGAATGAGTATCCATAAGTGCCTTAATATCGTGCATGGCTTGGACTCTATGCTTGACCTTGAAAATGGTGGTGAGGTTGCCGTGAGCTTACATCGTCTCTATGACTTTTGTAGCCGTCAGCTTGTCAGCGCCAGTGTCGAAAACAGTGCTGAAGCGCTAGTTCCAGTGACTCAGGTGATTACCAATGTCAGAGAAGGATGGACAAATCTCAATTAAGCAGTGGGCGCGTTTTGCGAATGCTTTACGCCAATATGCAGATGCTCAGGATTGGGAAAGCGTCCGAAAAGTGAACATCGCTTTGATCAAAGCCCTGCAACAGGCAGGTGAGACTCATGATATTGAGCAGAAATTGGCACGTGCAGAATTAAAGCGGGTTCATTCCCAAGTGCTGCAAGAGTTGATCTTGGCTCGTGATGAATTAGCCGCTGAAATGGGCCGCTTTAAGGCGCAACAACCAGGTTTAGCAGCCTATCAATTAACACAAGTAAGTGGAGCTTTGGATGATCTCTGATCTTCTTTCAACTCGTCCTGTTGGCACAAATACCAGCTTGACGACTAAAGTGACAAGTGCAGTTGATCAAGATAAATCTGAGTCATTTACCTTGTTGGCATTCCCTATAGGATTGCCTGCGGAATCTCTTCCGCTAGAGAGTGCTATGTGGACTCCGAGTGCAGAAAAAGCTCTAGGCAATGATGCTGATACCTTTTTAAATCAATATATTAATAGTGATTTTTCTGACTCAGTGCCTTTTGCACCCGTTGCTTCTTCTGTTGTATCAGTTGCTGCTCCTGTTGTACCAGGAGTATCTCCGTCACTGTTAAATACTGAGATTAACTCAGCACCTATTAGTCAAGATGGCTTAGCCGCTACGCCTCAGAACAGTCTCGTTTCACCGACTGCTGTCGCGCCGTTTGTTCCTGTGATTTTTCCTGCGGAAACTGTTAAAGCGGATCCGATAGGTCGAACTCCAGCGTCTTTAATTGGGCTCTCAGCCACAGATCAAAGAGGAACGCTATTTAGTTCAGGGATGACCTCATCTATGGCTCTTGCAGGAAGTCGTACTCAGCCTGTGGGCATGAGTGGCGAATCCTTGAAAATGAGCGGCGTATTTACGCAGGATTCAACGCTGGCAACTTTCTCTGGGGATTTTGAGCATTTGAAATCTGACTCGTCAGTGTTTCAGCGTGTGTTGGCAGAACTGAGGGGGCATGAAGTTAAAGATATTAATGCGATAGGATCTCAGCAGGTTGCGGGTACGCAGGCTGCAAGTGCTACTCAATGGGGCCCTGTATCCCTCACTCCCATGGCTTCTTTAGCGCAGCACTCTCAGGAGATCCTTACTCCCTTAAGAGAGCATCTTCGTTTCCAAGTCGATCAACATATTAAGAAAGCCGAATTAAGGTTAGATCCGCCAGAACTGGGCAAGATTGAGCTCAATATTCGTTTAGAGGGCGATCGTTTACAGGTGCAAATGCACGCAGTAAATCCTGCGATTCGAGATGCATTGCTCAATGGTTTAGAACGCTTGAGAGTGGATTTGGCAATGGATCATGGCGGTCAAATTGATGTCGATATTGGCCAAGGAGAATCGCAACAGCATCAACAGGAAACTGCATTATTCTCCTCGTCGATAGCGGCTGAAACTACAACGGATAATGTAGTCGATGTGATGGCGAGAGAGAAATCCCAATTAGATTTATTGGCTTAAGTGCCGGAGTCGTTTCATGGCAATTTTAAAATCTCGTTTAGTAAAGATCATTTTAGCGTTACTTGTGCTCATTAGTTCGACCGCAGGTGCATTTTGGATTGGGACAAGTAGTGGAGATTGGAAGCTAACAGAATTCTTTGCTTCCGAACCTGAAGTCGAACCTGTACCAGTTGCCAAGTTTTACCCCTTAGAAAAGTTTGTGATATCGATTCCTGGGGATAAGTATCCCCATTACATGCTGCTTGAAATGTCATTAAAAAGCCGTAATCCCAATATGAAAACGGTGTTGCTGGAGTCAGATCCACTTATACGAAACGCTATGATGAAGATGTTCTCACGTAAAACATTTGAGCAGTTGAACCACTTAGATCAGCTCGACAGTTTACAATCAGAGGCGTTGATATTGATGGTTAAAGTGCTGTCAGATAACCAATTGCCGTCAGATATTGATGAAGTACTCTTTACTCGCATGGTGATCCAGTAAGAGGCCTTATCATGACAGCAGCGGGCCAACTCGCATATCAACAAACCTGTGATTATCCAGTCGAAGAGCGTCAATCTGAACAACAGATTATTCGACAATACTTGCCATTAATCAAACGTATAGTCTCGCAGATGCGCAGTCACTGCGGCGTGATGTTATCACTCGAGGATATGGAGCAAATTGGCATGATGGCCTTGCTTGAGTCATCACGTCGGTATCCTGGCGAGCTGGATAATGGATTTATTTCCTTCGCTGGGCAACGTATTCGCGGTGCCATACTCGACGAGCTGAGGCGGCAGGATTGGCGTCCTAGACCTGTTAGACAGCAGGCCCATGAGCTTAATGATGTTGTTAGACGTTTGAGTAGAGAGATGGGACGTGAACCAAGCGATCTTGAAGTGGCCAGTGCGCTTGGGCTGAGCGCGGAGGATTATCGGGAACGTTTATACTCGACGCAAGCAGAGTCGATGAAAAGCTTAGATGAGTTGCTATTGGGCGGTGATCATCCAGTAGATAGAAGCAATGATGTTGAGCGGTTAATGCTGAAGCAAACTTTGATCAAAGTTATTTCAAAATTAAATGAAAGAGAACAGCTAATTCTGTCGCTTTACTATCATCATGAGCTGAATTTAAAAGAGATAGCTATGGCATTGGGATTGACTGAAACGCGTATTTGCCAGCTGCATAAATCAGCTATTTCACAGTTAAAAACAATATTGCAGCGCTAAAGTTTAAAAGTGAGAAGATCGTAATGAGTAAACTAGTTGGGCTGTTAATCATTTTAGCTTCTGTGTTTGGTGGGTATGTTTGGGCGGGTGGGGCTTTGTCTGCATTGTGGCAGCCTGCTGAAATTTTAATCATTATGGGCGCCGGAGTTGGAGCGCTCATTATTGCTAACCCGCAATCAGTATTAAAAGAAATGCTTGAGCAGTTAAAAGAATTATTTAATAAGGGTAAAGAAGATCCTGAATTATATCCTCAGTTATTTCCTTTGATGGGCACTTTAATGGCTCAGATCCAATCCCAAGGCTTAAAAGTACTCGATGAGCATTTAGAAAATCCTCAGCAAAGTTCTATTTTTCTAATGTACCCAGCCGTGCTCAATCACCCAAATGTTTTACAGTTTTTAATTGATAACTTACGAGTGCAGTCTATTGGGAAAATATCTCCCCATGATTTAGAGCATATCCTAGAAGAAGAGATTCATCGTATAGAAGAGGACAGATTACGACCATCGGAAGCTTTTAGTAAAGTGGGTGAGGCTATGCCTGGCTTTGGTATTTTAGCTGCTGTACTCGGTATTATCATTACTATGTCTAATATTGATGGCCCAATTACTATGATTGGTGTCAAAGTTGCCGCGGCATTAGTCGGTACATTTATCGGTATTTTCGCGTGTTATTGTTTCTTCGATCCAATGTCAAAGGCATTAGAACATCTGGTTGATCGCAAATCGGCACAGCTTCGGTGCATCGCCGCTATTTTAGTGACCTTTTCAAAAGGTAAACCACCAATGATGGCTATTGATGCGGGACGGAAACAAATACAAAGTGAAAATCGTCCTTCATTTATCGAGTTAGAACGTTGGATGGAAGGGCAGAGAAGCTAATGCTCCATAAAAATGAGCCGATTATTATCAAGCGGCGAAAGCGAGGAAAGCGTAATCATGGGCATGGTGGTGCGTGGAAAGTCGCTTTTGCCGATTTCACGCTTGCTATGATGGCGCTCTTTATGGTGCTGTGGATCATGCAAATCGCTGATCAAAAAGAGCGAACCATGATAGTGCAGTATTTACGTGGAGATATGAATCCCACTGGTCCAATGAATCCATTTGAGCTAAGTCAGTCATCTTCGATTATTGATTTAGAAGGAAATATGTCTATTGCTCCTCCAATCATACCTTCCAATTCTATGCCTAGAGGTTCGGAGTCAGAAGGATTAGAGGAAGGTGCGCTCATCCCCGGGCAATTTGATACTCAGGCGCAATTAACTGTGCTCGCCAGAGAATTGAATCGAGTCGTGCAAAGCTCGAGCATGGCTGAGAACATTTCTGTGACTATTGTGCCTCAAGGCATACGCATCTTAATTCACGATAATGTGAATCAATTTATGTTCACGCGGGGCAGTGCACAAATGCAGCCCTATTTTGAAGAATTACTTTTATCTTTAGGGCCTATTTTAAAAAATATAACTAATAGCATGGTTATTTCTGGTCATACGGATTCAACGCCTTATGCGGGCAGTTTATTTACTAATTGGGAATTATCGAGTGAAAGAGCACTATTAGCACGAAGAGTGCTTGAGCGTGGCGGTGTTAAACGCGATCAGGTTATTCAGGTGACGGGTATGGCTGATCAGGTTCCTTACATCACTTCGGATACTGCTGCGGCAGCTAATCGTCGGATTGAGGCGCTTATTTTAACCTCCTCTGCTGAACAGTTATTAAGAGGCATGATTGGCGCTCCGATCGATACAGTCCCAAGTGGCGTTACAATCAACGAAATTAAGCGCCAAGCAAACACTCGCTAGTGTTAATACCCGCTCTCATTTGTTAGGGATGACTATGAATCTGTATGAAGAGTTTGTACATTCTGAGGATGAAGTTGAAGCGACCCCTGAGTATCAGATTATTGAATTTGATAATCGTCGAACTCATCAAAGATTTAGCCTGAGACGAAATAAAAGAGCGCCACTCGCATTTGCATGCGATGGCCTGACAGTAAATTTATCAACAACTCGCTGGTTTGTTATTACGCCGATTGGAACTGCAAATATAAAAGATATTAGCATTGGTGGTGTTGGGATTTTGTGCAATGAACCACTGTCAGTTGGGAGGAGATTCTATATTGAACTTGAGCAAACACGAGTCTTATGTGAGGTAACTCGAGAACACACGATTAAAGGTCGATTGAAGTTCTTAGGCGCTCGCTGGATTTATCGTGACAAGGCTGAAGTCCAGAACTTGATTGATGCAATTAGACTAAGGGCGAAAATATAGGATATGCAATGGCTGCATCTTTTCATCGAAACGGCTCGGATAAATTACAGAAGGTCTTTCTGTATCTTATTCTGCTGAATTGGCTATTGCTTATTATTGTTGCACTCAATATGAATACATTACGCTTTAGCCATGGTGTGATGATTTCAATTATGATTTTTATCTATAATTATTTTCTGGCTCATTTATGTTTTATTCGTGCTGCCAGAGCGCAAGATGCTTATCTCATTTACCCAGTGGTTATTGGCGCACTCAGCTCCTTTTTCCTCGTTGTTTATTTCTTCTTTTTACTCTAAATTCCTGCCTATAAAAATGAGTTGCGACTCATTGTTATAGGCTTTTGTTGAGCATTCTTGCATCTAGATCACATGCTTTGTGGGTCGCTCACATGGGAGCGACAACTTGGCCTTGTTTAGAATATTCATGCAGCTGGGTAGGTTTTGCCCGCGGTAATTGCGACAAGCCCAAAAGGGGCCGAATCGACCATCCTTTAACAGCATATCGCCACCACAGAGGCTACAAAGTGGTGCTATATGACCACAGTTCTCATTCAAACATACCTTAAAGCCAGCAAAGCGTGTGCGGGTCATTGGGCTAGCACAGAGCTCACAACCTTCTTCCTTGTGATCGCAAAGGGGAAAATGTGAGCAGGAATAAAACGATTTAAATTTTCCCGTTCTAGGCTTAAGCGTTCCCGTGCTACAACGCACGCATTTTATGTCTTCAAATAACCTTTGTACTAAAGAGGTGCTGAACTCATCTTGTTCAATTGCGTAGCCTTTTGTAAGCAGTTCGGTGACGAATGGGCTCACGTCTGTCATATCGGCAATCACATAGGCGCGGTGTTTTGCCCGCGTTAACGCGACATAAAACAGTCGACGTTCTTCTGCAAATTCAAACGCTTCCGTTTTTGGTAAAAATGCATCTAGTATCGGAGGAGTGACTTTCATTGAAGGGAAGCCATGCATTCCCGTCTTCATCCCCATGATCACCACATAATCGGCTTCTTTCCCTTTCGAAGCATGAAAAGATTGGCACTCGATTTTCAAGTTAGGGTACTTAGCCTCGAGTTGGTTTACTTGGGTTTTATCGGGTAGCTGAAACCAAAAACGTGCCAGTAAATAGACGCTTGCCACGCTGTTAAGTTTGTCACTTCTAGCGCTTATCCTTGCACTAATGGCCATTAATGATTGTTCCAGTGCATTTGGGCTTGGTTCATTTAGGTTTGACTGCTCGTTTTCTCCGCGGCGTAATATTGAGACTGCAGGGTAGGCGACCTGCATGAGGGAGCGAATGTCCTTCCTCAATTGCGTGGGATTCTGGGTGACAAACTGAGTGGCAACTTGCCCAATACTACTGTTAAACCTAAAAGTCAGATCCAAGTAGCTTTGGGCTGTTGGGCCAAAATATTGGCTAAATTGCGTGGTTAAACTTACATCTGCACCGCTAAAACGATAAATTGCCTGCCAGTCATCCCCGACACAAAATAAAGACGCCAACGCTTTAGAATGGGGCGCACAGGAATCCCTCAAGGCACGTACTAAGCGGGCACGTGGTTCTGAAATATCTTGGAACTCATCCACCATAATGAAACGCCACGGGCTAATAAATTGCCCGCGTTGCAGATACGTCAGCGCTTTGCCAATCATGTCCTCAAAATCAATGTCGCCATTTATTGCTAAATGTTGCTCATAGCGCGTGATTATGGGCTCAAGCAGTTCGAATGCCTTGCGGGTCTGCCGAGCATCGGCGGCGCGAGCAAATACCCCCTCAAGTCCATGTTCATCAAGGCAAGCCGCTTTATACAGCCCTATCAGCTGACTAAACATTTTTGCCAATTCGGTCACGCGGCCAAGTTCATGTAGGGTTGCTAGTATGGCTTCATCGGGTAAGGGCGCATATTGTACTTTAAAGACCTGTAAAGCTTGCTCAAGCTTACTGATTAACAAACCTTTTTTATGTTGGTAATAAAATAGCTCAACACACTTAGTGCCATGCTGTTGATGTAGCTGGCGTTTCCATACCATCGATTCCAAGTATTTCTGGTTATCGATATAAGGAGCGGTATGCTGGTGTTCATCAATACCATAGTATTCAAGATAAATTTGGTATTCGGGTAGATAGAAATCGGGTTGATACTGACGAAAATCAATACTGCGCACATCATGCTCGTACTTAGCTTCATAGACATATTCGATGCCATTGCTAAATAGCCAGTTGGCAATGTAGAGCTCACCAAAGCTTTTGACTCGCTCACCTTTAAGACTGCGAATATCGTTATCATTCAAGTATTGAAAATACTCGCCTTCCATATCGAACTCGAACGGGCTTTTTTCAACATAATAGAAACGGCTGAAATATTCGAAAAGTTGTTTACGGTAAGCCTCATCTTCAATCAAAGTCTCAAGGGTATTGTGCACCCACAGCTCTTTGGCTTTGTCATCCTCCGCTAAAGGGGACAAACTCGGTTTTGCTCGCTCAACGTCGGCGATAATTTTTGAGCCTAAACTGTGGAAGGTGCTCGCCTTGATATCATCCGTACCGAGCCTGTTTTTAATCCGCTCATCCATCTCGTCAGCCGCTTTACGGCCATAGGCTAATAGCAATATTTCATCGGCTTTTGCTTGACCACTCTCAAGCAAATATCCTGCTCGACCAACCATCACACTGGTCTTTCCCGTGCCTGCGCCTGCCAATAACAAGTTATTGTTATCATCGATAATACAAGCTCGGCGCTGTTTTTCGGTTAAGGGGTTAGATTCTACATGCTCAAAATAGTCAGCAAATTTAATGAGCTGCGACAGAATATAATCTTCACGCAACTGCTTTATATCGGCGCGAGTCCAGCGGTGGATTTGCTTAAGCCTCGCTAACCCTGTGTGTAGATTTCTCGCTAATGGCAGGTTTTCACACCAAGGGAACCAGCGCTGGTATTCGCGCGCGACTCTGGCTTGTATCATTTCTAAACGTGATTCACGTAAATAAGTGTGTGTCAGTGTCTTATCCACTTTCGCCATTAACTCAGCAACGCGCGGCCCATTGGCATTTGCCCAATACTGTGCGATTTGATTGCTAAATTGATGCTGTGCAAAATAGCTGAGAAACGGCAGTTGATAGGCTTTGCCTAATACTGTGAAACCGAGTAGATAACCTAGTGGACTTAAGGTAAAAAATGGTGGGGAATCGAGCTGTTGCCAGGTAAAACATTCGTCAGCTTCTACTTTGTTAGCGCTGCGAGAGTGAGCAAAAAAGCCGCCTTTAGTGCGATTAATGCTAATACCACTCGTGGTGAGTTTTACCGCATCAGCTTTGCCAATAAAGAAACGGCCAAACCAACTGTGTTTGATATCTTGTTCAGAGTGATTCAATGACAATGTAAAACCTACGGCTAAAAAGTTTTAGAATTAACAGACTGATTTTTAAATGCATTATAACTTAAAACACGATGGCTCGTGTCAAGGTTGTGCTATGGGCTGTATGGATTATTTATTGATTTTGGTCTCTAGATGGAGCAAAACTTAGGTATTCGTTAACTAGGTCTTAGTTTGAAGTGAGATGAATGATAAACCAAGCATGATTTTGACTGTGTGTAACTATGTATTAGAAAGGCGTGTATCAGAAAGCAAAAAAGCCTGAATCTCTTCAGGCCTTTTCTTTTTTCAATACAACAGCTTAATCCTTGCGGATTAATTCATGCCGTATTTTTTCAATTTTTTACGCAGAGTACCACGGTTGATACCTAGCATGTTTGCTGCGCGGGTTTGGTTGCCACGAGTGTGTTGCATGATGATGTCAAGCAGAGGCGCTTCAACTTCGCTTAGCACCATTTCATAAACTTCTTGTGCTTCCTGACCGTCCAACTGTGCGAAGAAGTTAGTTACGGCACGCTTGACGGCGTCACGTAATAACTGGGGCTTGATAGTGCCGTTTGCTGTTTCGATTTTGCCAACGGTAAGCTGGTGAACTTCTGTGTTAGTTGTCTGATCAAACATTCTATTCTGCTCTTTATTAATTCTGTACTAATTCATCAAAATAACATTCCACGAGGGAATACTGTTCTGCAGCGGTTTCCAGCCGATTAAAGTCAGCCCTAAATTGGCGCTGAGCTTCTTGGTCTAGGTACCATCCCATATGTTTTCTGGCGAAGCGGATACCCTTGTATTCTCCATATAAGTCATACAGTTTGGTGAGGTGTTCCAGCATCACTTGACGCTGTTCGGCAACCTCAATGGGCGCTAGCTTATTACCCGTTTCCAAGTAGTGCTGGATTTCTCTGAAAATCCAAGGCCGTCCTTGAGCACCCCGTCCTATCATCAAGGCATCGGCACCGGTGTATTCCAGCACAAAGCGGGCTTTCTCCGGACTGTCGATGTCCCCATTGGCGACAACAGGAATCGAGACATTCTGTTTGATTGCTTTGATCGTGTCGTACTCGGCGTTGCCTCTGTACATACATTGTCTCGTGCGGCCGTGAACGGCGAGCGAGGCTATGCCACAATCCTCTGCAATCTGGGCGATTTGAACACCATTCTTGTGCTCTGGCTCCCAGCCGGTGCGAATCTTTAACGTGACAGGCACGTTCACTGCGGCGACCACGGCTTGTAAAATCTCTTTTACCAGCGTTGGATTTTGCATTAGCGCCGAGCCTGCCAGCTTTTTATTCACTTTTTTCGCCGGGCAACCCATGTTGATATCAATGATGTGAGCACCTTGTTCTACATTGAACAAGGCGGCTTGCGCCATTAAATCAGGATCAGCCCCTGCAATTTGCACTGAGCGGATGCCTTCCTCGCCAGAATGCGTCATGCGCTGGCGGCTTTTATCTGTATCCCAAACTTCAGGATTGGATGAAAGCATCTCGGAAACCGCTAAGGCTGCGCCATAACGAAGACAAAGATTGCGGAAGGCTTGATCGGTGACACCTGCCATTGGTGCCACGATCAGCTGATTGTTCAGTTGATAGGGTCCAATCTGCATTTTATGTTTCACCTTAGCTCTTCAAAGGGGCGCTATAGTAGCCCTTTTTGTTGGCCGTGAAAAGGTCAATAAATGACCTAGAGGTAATTTTTTTTCTTGACTTTTAATTGACGAGAAGTCAGAGGCCAAATTGTTGGAAGCCAGCGGTGGCGCATGTTGCGCCACCCTTTAGCGCTATTTACGCTTACCTGTCAAGCGACTCCAATCTTCTTTGTGAGCCGCTGCGTCCATATCGAACCATTGGCTATAAAAGTCAGAGATTTCTTGGGCTTGTTCTTTGAGGAGACCGGAAAGGGCAAGTTTGCCACCGGTTTTTACGCGTTCTGCGATCAAAGGCGCTAATTCTCGCAGAGGGCCTGCAAGAATGTTAGCGACCAGTACGTCGGCTTTGAGCTCGGCGGGTTGGTCTTCTGGTAAGTACAACGCCAGCTTGTCAGCGACATCATTGCGCTCGGCGTTGGCACGCGAGGCGTCGATGGCTTGATAGTCGATATCGATACCTGTGACTTTTTTCGCGCCCAGTTTCAGTGCTGCTACGGCTAAGATGCCTGAACCACAGCCAAAATCGATCACTTCTTCATCGCTTAAATCTAAGCTGTCTAGCCACTCTAAACACAGTGCTGTCGTGGGATGAGTGCCAGTACCGAAGGCAAGACCCGGATCTAAGATCACATTGACTGCGGTTGGATCAGGGATTTCGCGCCAGCTTGGGCAGATCCATAAGCGTGTGCCAAATTGGATGGGGTGGAAGTTATCCATCCATTCGCGTACCCAGTCTTTATCTTCAATTTGTTCTACTTTATGGCTGAAGTTCTCACCGAGGAAAGGCAAGGTTTTCAGCATGGCGATGGTCGGTGTCAGATCGGTTTCTGCATCGAATAAGGCCACTACCACGGTATCGCGCCACAGTGGAGTTTCGCCCAATTTAGGTTCAAAAATAGGGGTGTCTTTACCGTCTTCGAAGGTGATAGAGACTGAACCTTCTTCCATGAGCAAGTCGCTGATGGTTTCAGCGTCATCGCTATTGGTGTTTATACGGAGTTGGATCCAAGGCATGGGGGCATCCTGTGACTGAGTGTTCATAAACTAAGGGTTCAAAATATCGCGGTATTGTATACCCAAACTATCCCAAAATGCAGGATGTAGCGGGAATTTAAAGCGCTTTAGGTAAGGTCGTTTGGTTATCACTAGGCTTTAGGTTCGACGACTGGCTATCCTGGTATTACGCTTTTGTCTATACAGACAAGGCGTTAGCTGGCGGGTATGGATTGGTGTTAAAAAGCGAATTGTCAGTTTTATTATCTGATATAACGCTATGAAAAGTATTGGTTAATTGGTTTTACCTTTGTTTGGTTTTGATACGTTTTTTGTGATCATCTTCTAAGAGTTTAACTCCGTCAGGTGAGTTGGCTCACGCTTTAAATCTGTGACACTGAAGCCTGATTTGAGTTGCTGCTATGGTGTAGTTTGCCAAGAGGTGCCAACGATAAACGACATAGGTTAATTCAAGATGACAAGCATAACTCGAGTTCACAATAGGGTGAGTACACCGCTAGGTCATCCTTGGTCGGCTAAGGCTGATAGGCTGCAGAGTGCGACAGGGATTATGCTTGGCAGCTTTTTACTATTACACATGCATTTTGAATCGAGTATTTTGCTGGGTAAAGAGGCTTTTTATCGGGTCGTTCAGTTGCTTGAAGGTGGAATGTTTAGCAGCACAGGACATGGTTTTCCTATAGTCACTAAAGTGTTTTCAGTGTTTATGCTATTGGTGGTGATAGTACATGCCGCGGTGGCGCTACGGCGTTTTCCGGCGCAGCTAGGGCAATGGCGAGCCCTGCGTTCGCACATGGGGAATATCAAGCATAAGGATACCCATGCGTGGTTTTGGCAACTGATCACTGGCTTTATCTTATTTTTCCTCGTTCCTGTTCACCTCTTCACTATGATTTTGAATCCCGAAATTGGCCCGCATCTATCGGCTGAGCGGGTTTATCACGATAATGCTTGGTTGCTGTATGCGCTGTTACTTCCCGCTGTAGTGGTACACGCCATGATTGGTCTCTATCGCGTGGCGGTAAAGTGGGGCATAACCACTAAACGTTCAGGTCTACGAAAAGTCGCTAAGGTGTTGATTATATATCTGCTATGCCTTGGTACTGCGAGCCTTGTTTCATATCTATTTATCGGTAGCGAGCTCGATATTCCTGTGCAGCCCTTCGTACCTGAGTAGGCTTTAAGCCAGCAGCAGGATTTTGTTTCACTGCTATTATTAAGCATTAGGTTAATTATTCAGCACTCAATTGATCTGGCTCACGTTTTCGTGTGGATGTGTGAGCGATATTAGTTTGCGATAAGACTTAATGAGATTGGCTCGATAAGGTCAACGGCGTGAGGCGATAGGATGGCGATCAAATTAAATATTAAAAAATGGAGTGCTTGGCTGGATTTAAGCCAGAGTTTGTCTGGGGTAATACTCGCAGTCTTTTTGTGGACCCACTTAGTGTTAGTGTCATCGATTTTATTGGGTGCGGATGCCATGAGTTGGGTGGCTCGCACTATGGAGCTGAGTTTTCTGTCAGCTGACGGACACGGTTATCCTTGGGTAGTGACTTGTATTGCTATTGGTATTGCCATTTTGACGTTAGTGCACGTGTTAGTGGCATTGCAAAAATTACCCATGAGTCTGCGTCAGCAAAGGGCTCTACGCCAACAAATGCAAGTGATCAACCACAGCGATACTCGCTTGTGGCGTTGGCAAGCCATTACCGGTGTCGTGATTTTACTGCTGTTGCCTGTGCATTTGTGGCTTATTGGCTCGGCTCCCGAAACCATTGGCCCTCAGGGAAGCGCCGATCGTATTTGGAATCAAGGTGTCTGGATGGTTTATCTGCCTTTGCTGCTCACTGTGGAGTTACATGCAGCAATTGGCATTTACCGTGTGGCTTTGAAATGGGGGGCGGCGCGGGATCTCAACAACCGCAGTCGATTACGTAAGATCAAGACCATAGTGAGCGTGCTATTTGTCACTGTTGGTGTCGCCTCACTTCTGGCATTTTTACCCTACGCGAGTTAATTCCGCTTTTAATCAATGATTAAGTTAATCAGTGAATAGAATGTCGAACATAAAAAAACAGCACAAAACAATAGACCCCATTAAGGAGCAGGCGTGAAACTGATTTATACCGATTCATTGGTGGTAGGAGCTGGGCTCGCGGGCTTAAGGGTCGCTATCGCTTCGAAAGAGCGTGGGCTTGACACTTTAGTTCTGTCTCTCATTCCTGCAAAACGTTCCCACTCTGCTGCCGCTCAAGGGGGGATGCAGGCGAGTTTAGGCAATGCCGTTAAGGGGATGGGCGATGATGAGGATGTGCATTTTCAAGATACGGTAAAAGGTTCCGACTGGGGCTGCGATCAAGATGTCGCACGGATGTTTGCCCATTGTGCACCTAAGGCAGTACGTGAGCTGGCCAATTGGGGCGTGCCTTGGTCTCGGGTGACTGCTGGCCCGAGAGAAGTGATAGTCAATGCGCAAAAAGTCACGCTACATGAGGCCCAAGAAGCCCATGGTCTTATTAACGCCCGTGATTTTGGCGGGACTAAAAAATGGCGCACTTGTTATACCGCCGACGGTACAGGTCATTCGCTGTTATACGCTATGGATAACAAAGCGATTTCCATGGATATTCCCGTCCATGAACGTATCGAAGCCTTGGCACTTATTCACGATGGTAAGCGTTGCCATGGCGTGATTGCTCGTTGTTTGATTACGGGTGAACTTAGAGCCTATGTGGCTAAGTCCACTACGATAGCCACTGGTGGTTATGGCCGAATTTATGAAGTGTCGACCAATGCGATCATCTGCGAAGGTATTGGCCAAGCGTTGGCATTGGAAACGGGCGTGGCAAGGCTTGGCAATATGGAGGCGGTACAATTCCATCCCACTGCCATTGTTCCCGTGGGCATTTTAACAACGGAAGGGTGCCGTGGTGATGGCGGCTTATTGCGCGATAAAGACGGTTATCGCTTTATGCCTGATTATGAGCCCGATAAAAAGGAGTTGGCATCGCGGGATGTAGTATCGCGTCGCATGACCGAACATATACGTAAAGGTAAGGGCGTTGATAGCCCTTATGGCCCGCATTTGTGGCTAGATATTACCCTTTTAGGTCGCAAGCATATTGAAACGAATCTTAGGGAAGTGCAGGAAATTTGTGAGAATTTCCTTGGCATCGATCCCGCTAAGGATTGGATCCCTGTACGCCCAACTCAGCATTATTCTATGGGCGGTATTCGGACTAATGCCACAGGTGAAAGTCCGCAGCTTAAAGGCTTATTTAGCGTAGGTGAGGCGGCTTGTTGGGACATGCACGGCTTTAACCGTTTAGGCGGTAATTCGTTGGCCGAAACCGTGGTTGGCGGCATGATTATTGGTAAATATGTCGCCGATTTTTGTGAGAACAATAGCCTTGAGATCGACACTCAGCTTGCTGAACGGTTTATGCAGCAGGTGCAGAGTGAAATCGATGTGCTAGTCGAGGGTGATGGTCACGAGAGCGCCTTTGAGCTCAAGCGCGAAATGCAGCGCATCATGATGGATTATGTGGGGATTTTCCGTAATGGCCCCGAGCTTGAAAAAGCGGTTGCCGAGCTAAAAGTGTTGCTCGAGCGTTCGCGTAAACTCGGACTTAAGTGTAAAAAGCGTCACGCTAATCCTGAGTTAGTTGAAGCCCTGCGGGTCAAGCGTATGCTAAAAGTGGCGCTAACCGTAGCCTGCGGCGCAGCGGCGCGAACAGAGAGTCGTGGTGCCCATGCTCGCGAGGATTATCCGCAGCGAAATGATCGAGACTGGCTGAATCGCACCTTGGCCAGCTGGCCGGTTCCCGATGCACTCGAACCTGAGCTTAACTACGAAGCACTCGATGTGATGAAGATGGAACTCCCGCCGGGTTATCGTGGTTATGGCATCAACAACGCCATAGTGCATCCCAATACCGAAAAGCGTGAACAGCAAATTGCCGAGATTTTAGCTGAGCTAGGTGATGATGCTGACCGTTATCAAAGGCAGCGGGCTCTTATGCCCTTTGAATTACCCGAGAGCTTACAACCCAATAATGAACGTTTAAGTGATACTTTAAAAAGTCCATCTGCCAATGCATTAGGAGAAAAATCATAATGAGCCAAGGTCGTCAGTTAACCTTTAATATCTTTCGTTATGATCCGCAGGAGCCAAACGATAAGCCGAAAATGGTGCGTTATCAGCTTACCGAAACGCCGGGGATGACGGTATTTATCGCCCTTAATAAACTCAGGGAAGAACAAGACACTTCATTGCAGTTCGACTTTGTCTGTCGTGCTGGTATCTGTGGTAGCTGCGCTATGGTGATCAACGGTTTCCCGACGCTAGCTTGCCGCACCTTAACGGCCAAATATCCTAAGGGCGAAATCACCTTAATGCCGCTGCCAGGTTTTGAGTTGATTGGTGATCTCTCGGTTAACACTGGTAAGTTTATGCGGGAACTGGCCGAACGCTTAAAGCTGTGGTTACACCCTAAGGCCAATGATATAAGCGTGCATCGGCTTGAAGATCCTATGGATCCAGATGAAGCAGCGCGTTTGTATGAGTTAGAGCGCTGCGTTGAATGTGGCGTGTGTGTTTCTGCCTGTGCGACTAAACAAATGCGTGAAACTTTTGTCGGCGCTGTGGGCATGATGAAAATAGCTCGTTTTGAGATGGACAGCCGTGACGCTCGTACTGCCGAGGATTTTTACCATGTGATTGGCAATCAGGATGGCGTATTTGGTTGTATGACTTTACTCGGCTGCCAAGACAACTGTCCTAAGGATTTGCCACACATGCAGCAAATTGCGTATTTACGCCGTAAGATGGCCATGACTTTGATTTGATGAGTGATAAATGATGAAAAGCGCCAACGTGTTTGGCGCTTTTTTGTTGATTAGCAGGCGTAGCTTTTGTGAATGTCAGCTCGATTGATTATGTCTGCGGTTTGAGCGACGAATGCTTGAAAGTGCGTACTCGCCATATGTTCATCCAGTGCGGCTTGGGATTGCCAAATTTCGTACATCCAGAAGATATTTTCATCATCTAATGAGTGATGCAGTTTGTATTCGATACAGCCAGCCTCGGTATGAGTGTCTGTCACGAGTTGCTTGAGTATCTTAAATAGCGTATCGCTTTGGCCTTGATTCGCTATGATTTGAGCAAATACTGTTATTTTCATTGGTTAAAACCTTCTAAAACAATTTTACCGATCGCTTTGCCAGACTCTATCTGAGCGTGAGCTTTGATTAAGTTTTGGGCATTAATGGTGCCGTAGTGCTCACCGAACGTACTCTGTAACTCGCCTGTATCGATAAGGGCGCTTAAGCGGTTGAGTAAGTGATGTTGCGCAATCATATCCTCGGTCTGATATAGGCTGCGGGTAAACATCAGTTCCCAGTGTAAGGATAAGCTTTTACGCTTAAGTTTCATCACATCTAATGGCCCCTTGGGATCATCGATTAATGCTAGTTTTCCTTGTGGCTTAAGCACTTGTACTATTTCATCAAAATGCTGATCGGTTTGGGTTAAGCTAATCACATGGGTCACATTAGTAATGCCAATATTGGCAAGTTCCTGTGAAAGTGGCTTGGTGTGGTCGATAACAGCATCGGCACCAAGCTTATGCACCCAAGCGGCGGATTCAGGACGAGATGCAGTGCCTATGACTTCTGCACCAGTGAGTTTTACTGCAAGCTGAGTGATGATTGAACCCACACCGCCGGCCGCACCGATAATTAAAATACGGGCGTCAGTTGCCGAACCATCTTGGGGTAAAGCTAAACGGTCGAATAAAATCTCCCATGCCGTAATCCCCGTTAAAGGTAATGCCGCGGCTTGGGTATAGGTTAAACTTTTAGGTTTATGGCCGACAATTCGCTCATCAACCAATTGATATTCTGCGTAACTTCCGCTGCGACTGATATCGCCCGCATACCACACTTCATCGCCAACGTTGAAAAGACTGGCTTTCTCACCAACGGCTTTGACGACACCGACCGCATCCCAGCCGATAATTTTGTATTCGCTTGCAGACGCTGAGCTAGATGCACGGATTTTTGTATCAACCGGATTGACAGAAATGGCTTTGATTTCCACTAAAAGGTCAAAACCTGTCGCAGTTGGCTCGGCTAGCGTGATGTTTTCTAATGCATTGGGCGCTGTGATTGCACCTGCTGTCTGGTAACCAATGGCTTTCATGTTTATTCCTCTGGGTGTACTTGCTGGAGTTTACTTGTTTGAGTGTACTTGTATCGTGTAGCCATTGTGTGGAATATTAGCCAAGAGATAAACAGGATAAAGTTTGTAATTTTTTCAAAGGATTTTTGATAATCATGCTGATTAATGATTTAGCTTTGTTCGTGCGAGTCGCTGATTGCGGCAATATATCTGCCGCAGCAGCCGAGATGGATATCTCGGCTGCTTCTGCCAGTGCAGCAATAAAACGGCTTGAGAAACAGCTCGATACTAGTTTATTTATCCGCACGACACGCAGCTTACGTTTGACTGTGCAAGGTGAACGTTATCTTATTCATTGCCGACGTGCGCTAAGCGATTTAGCGCTTGGCGAACAGGCTATCGCCAGTGATAAAGGTAAAATATCTGGCACCTTAAGCCTTTCGGTTTCTTCAGACTTTGGTCGTAATTTGTTTGTGCCTTGGCTCGACGATTTTTTGCTCGATTTTCCTCAACTGCAAGTGCGCTTGCACCTTGGCGACAATATCAGCAGCTTTTATCACGATAAAATTGATGTCGCCGTGCGCTATGGAAAACCGCAGGATTCTAACCAAGTGGCTTTTCCTATCTGCAGTGTTGATCGTGTCTTGTGCGCCTCACCTGAATATCTCGCCAAGTTTGGTGCGCTTGATTCATTAGAGCAATTAGTTGAGCATAATTGCTTGTTTTATAAGTTAGATGATCGCACCCACGATCAATGGCTATTTAGGCGTGATGGTCAAGAATTCAAAGTGCGAGTCACGGGCAATCGTAGTGCTAATGATGCCGAGATTGCCCGCCGTTGGGCTGTGGCTGGCAAAGGGTTGGTATTTAAGTCGAGTCTAGATCTGGCCGATGACTTAATCTCAGGGCGATTAGTACGTTTGTTGCCTGAGTATCAGGGGGAGCCCGTCGATTTGTACTTAGTGTGCCCAGGACGTGAACATGTCACGCCTGTCGTGCTCTTACTGCGGGAAATGCTCCGGCAGCGAACACAGGCTCTGAGTAAAAACTTGAGTAAAATATTAGTAGTGAAAAAATCTTAGATAACAAAAAAGCCGCATAATGCGGCTTTTAGTTTAGAGACTCACTGAGATTTAAGACTTAGTGCGTTTCATGGCGGTAAAGAACTCTTCGTTAGTCTTGGTCATCGCCAATTTATCGATTAAGAATTCCATTGCGCTGACTTCATCCATAGGATTGAGGATCTTACGCAGGATCCACATTTTTTGCAGTTCTTCTTGAGTCGTGAGTTTTTCTTCACGACGGGTACCGCTGCGGTTGAAGTCAATGGCTGGGAACACACGCTTTTCTGCCGCTTTACGTGACAAATGTAGCTCTTGGTTACCTGTACCTTTAAATTCTTCGTAGATTACTTCGTCCATCTTAGAACCCGTATCAACCAAGGCTGTGGCGATAATGGTCAAGCTGCCGCCGTGTTCGATGTTACGTGCCGCACCGAAGAAGCGTTTTGGACGGTGTAGAGCGTTTGCATCCACACCACCAGTTAACACTTTGCCCGATGACGGGATAACAGTGTTATAGGCACGGGCTAAACGGGTAATCGAATCGAGTAAGATAACGACGTCTTTCTTGTGCTCAACCAAACGTTTTGCTTTTTCAATCACCATTTCGGCAACTTGAACGTGACGGCTGGCTGGCTCATCGAAGGTTGATGCGATAACTTCGCCTTTAACGAGGCGCTGCATCTCTGTTACTTCTTCTGGGCGTTCGTCGATAAGCAATACCATCAACACCACTTCTGGGTTGTTGTAGCTGATGCTTTGAGCAATACCTTGAAGTAATAGCGTTTTACCGGCTTTTGGTGGTGCAACGATCAAACCACGTTGACCTTTACCAATCGGTGAGCATAAATCCAGAATACGCGCGGTAATATCTTCAGTTGAGCCGTTGCCGCGCTCCATACGCATACGTTCTTCTGCGTGGAGTGGGGTTAAGTTTTCAAAGAGGATTTTATTACGGGAGTTTTCTGGTTTATCGAAGTTAACTTCGTTGACTTTCAATAGAGCAAAATAACGCTCGCCTTCTTTTGGTGGGCGAATTTTACCAAAAATGGTATCACCCGTTCGCATGTTGAAGCGGCGAATTTGGCTTGGTGAGACATAGATGTCATCTGGACCAGCTAAATAAGAACCGTCTGAGCTGCGTAAGAAGCCGAAACCGTCTTGGAGTATTTCTAATACCCCACCACCGAAAATGTCTTCTCCACTTTTTGCGTGGGCTTTAAGGATTGAGAAAATAATGTCCTGCTTGCGAGCGCGGGCCATATTTTCGAGCTTCATATTTTCAGCTAGCGAGACTAGGTCAGAAATCGGCGTGTCTTTTAATTCAGTTAAGTTCATTTTGGGGGTCTTGTGTTACGCGACAAAGCTTACCGCGATCAATCAGTAAGGATGTAATTCAGGATAGTGATTGACGAGCGAGAAGAGGTTATTAGAAAGAATCTGGTTATTAAAGTAGCACTAACAAAGCGGGGCGTCCAGAAATTTAGGGAAATTCCGGCACAATTAATTTATAGCTTGTGCCGGAGGTCACTCATTACGACGTCAAATTAGATTTGAGCGTCGATAAACTCTTTCAATTGCGTTTTTGAGAGTGCGCCAACTTTAGTCGCGGCTAATTCGCCGTTCTTGAATAGCAGTAAAGTTGGGATGCCACGAACGCCATATTTCGCTGGAGAAACATTGTTTTGGTCAACGTTTAATTTAGCGATAGTCAAGCGACCTGCATATTCTTCAGACACATCGTCTAAAATTGGAGCGATCATTTTACAAGGACCACACCACTCGGCCCAGAAGTCTACCAATACTGGCAAATCAGACTTTAATACGTCGTTTTCGAAGCTGTCGTCACTCAGGTATATAATTTTATCGCTCATGATGTTCTCCAGTTTGGGTGCCATTGCTGGTTTGTTAATGGCTTACCATGTATATTGGGGCTGAAAAATAGCTTTTCAAGTTACCTTTTTACAATGTGGCTATTTCAAACGATCGAGTATCTTATTGCAACCTCAACAGGTAAGCTTGCGCTATGAGCGAAACACATCTATCTACCCAAAGGTTTGCCGACCTACCTCTACATCCTGAGGTTAAACAGGCCCTTGCCGAGAACGGCTTCGAATTTTGTACGCCGATCCAGGCGTTATCACTGCCTGTATTACTCCAATCAAAAGATATCGCAGGCCAAGCACAAACGGGCACTGGTAAGACAATGGCCTTTTTGGTCGCCACGTTTAATCATTTATTATCGACTCCCATACCTGAAGGTCGACTGATTAATCAGCCCCGCGCCATCATTATGGCCCCGACTCGCGAACTGGCGATTCAGATTGCCAAAGATGCGATTTTACTCGCCAAGCACACACACTTAAAGGTGGGTATTGTTTATGGCGGTGAAAGTTACGATGTGCAGCGTAAAGTATTAGATCAAGGTGTTGATATCTTGATTGGTACAACGGGTCGAATTATCGACTACGTTCGCCAAGGTATTATTGGCTTGAATTCAATTCAGGCAGTAGTACTTGATGAAGCCGATCGTATGTTTGATCTTGGTTTTATTAAAGATATCCGCTTCTTATTTAGACGTATGCCTGAGGCAAATCAACGTCTTAATATGCTATTTTCGGCAACCTTGTCCATGAAAGTACAAGAGCTGGCTTATGATCATATGAATGAGCCCGTTAAAGTCGAAATCGCCCCCGAAGAAAAAACCTCCAAAAACATCAAAGAAGAAATCTTCTATCCTTCCCAAGAAGAGAAGATGCGTTTGCTGTTGACCTTGATTGAAGAAGATTGGCCAGAAAAAGCCATCGTTTTCTCCAACACTAAGCACAGTTGTGAAACGCTTTGGTCTTGGCTTGAAGGTGACGGACATCGTGTGGGTTTATTAACGGGTGATGTGCCACAGAAAAAGCGTATTCGTATCCTTGAGCAATTTACCAGTGGCCAGCTAGATATATTGGTTGCTACTGATGTTGCGGCTCGTGGTCTACATATTTCTGACGTTTCACACGTGTATAACTATGATTTACCTGATGATTGCGAAGACTATGTTCACCGAATCGGTCGTACGGGTCGTGCGGGCAACAAAGGCATGTCGATAAGCTTTGCCTGTGAAGAGTACGCATTGAACTTGCCTGCAATCGAAAGCTACATCAATCATTCGATTCCAGTAAGTAACTACGACAGTGAAGCTTTACTGGCCGATATTCCTACGCCAGCGAAGATCCACCGTAAACACCCTAGCGGCACTCGAAACTTGCGTGATCGTTCAGGGGCAAGCCGCCCAGGAGCTCAACGCAGTGGTGCTCGCCCTCCTCGTCATGATAGGACACGTAGACATTCGTAAATGCCAACACCCGCTTATGCCGCTATAACATTAGGCTCAAATAGTTTTAATATGCTGATCGCCAAAACGCGTGGTGGTCAGCCGCATATTATTGCGAAATATAAACGCAAGGTGAGGCTCGCCGAAGGCATAGGCAACGATGGCAAATTAAGCCCCGATGTCATGCAGCGCGGCCTCGACTGTTTGAGTATGTTTGCCCAGATGTTGGTACAACATAAGATTGAAGCAAACCATGTTGCTGTGATTGCAACTGCAACTCTTCGCAGTATTAGCAATGCTGATGAGTTTAATCAGCGTGCATTGCCACTCTTAGGTCATCCGATCGAAATTATCTCTGGTATGCGTGAAGCAGAGCTTATCTATCAAGGTATGGTGGCGACCACTTGTGGTCAAGGCCGTCGCTTAGTTATTGATATCGGTGGGGCGAGTACAGAGTTTATCATCGGCGATGGGCATCAAGTGTTGTTCAAAACCAGTTTGCCCTTTGGTAGTGTGACTTATAATCGCCAATTTTTCAGCAGTTTGCCGCTGCAGCAGTTAGATTTTGATGATGCTAAGCAGCAAGTGCTAACCGCATTAGCTGAGCATAGACAAACCCTACGTGATCTTGGTTGGCATTGTGTCGTTGGTGCCTCCGGGGCTGTACAGTCCGTGGTAGAAGTGTTACTACACCGAGGGTTATCTGAAACTATCACACTCGATGTGCTTACTCAGTTGAAGGCTGAGATCCTGGCTCAAGAAGATATTAGCTTAATGGGGATTGTTGGGCTTTGCAGTGAGCGAGCACCGACTTTTGCTGCGGGTGTCGCTATTTTATTGGCTTTGTTTGAGTTGCTGGGGATCGAGCATTTAGCCTTATCTGGCGGCGCATTACGTGAAGGTGTTTTAGTGATGTTAGCTCAGCGAATTATTGACGAAGTCAGCTAATGTTTTATTAAAACATGATAAAAACTAAAGGCCGCGATGCGGCCTTTAATGTTTGTACTGTGCCGATTATTTCAATAAGTCGGCGAGATCTTTTTCTAAGGAAACCGTTGGGCGTTCTACGATGCGGCCAACTTCTTTACCTTGCTGCAGTACAATAAAGGTTGGAATGCGGGTAAAGTCGTATTTTGCGGCTAAGCCTTCGGGATCTTTTTTCGTTCGGTCGACACCAATATAGGTCACTTTAATATTGGGATTAGTGACTTCTTCCATAATACGGATAAAGCGCGGCGTTTCCCGGTGACAATCTGGGCACCAAGTACCAATGATCACTACAATTTCTGTAGGTTCAGCGATGCTTTTAAGCGGGGTGATTGCAGTGGTATCGACTTGATAGGTTTTATACCCTTCAGCAAACTCATTGAGATCTGTGACTAAATGTTGTGCTTCTACTATGCCAGTTAAAATCACTTCTTGTTTCTCCTCACTGCAGGTCGCAATTAAACCCTGTTGTTGTTCTTCAAATCCACAGCCACCATTGGCTAGTACCTGACAACTAAAAAATAAGGCAGTAGTGGCTAGGAATGCCTTAACGTTATTGTGCATGATGCGCCCTCGAAATCGAAGAGAAAGAATGAAATTCGATTCAAACATTATTCTGGATACGATTAAAGCGATTAATTGATTTGCTGCAAGCAAGATCACGCATTGCTAATATCTATAAGCTTAACGATCACATAATTACATGCTTTTCGGAGTTAAGGCATTGAAAAAGTTCATCCCCGAATCGCGATTTGGGGATAGAACACATTGAGAGGATAAGGTAAATTGCTGGATTACTGAGCCAGAATTTTTTCTAAAATAGGCTTGTTAGCCTCGGGGAAGTCATAATTAATTAAATCGGCTTTAGTGACCCAAGCGATAAGCTGACCTTCGAGGCCTTGAGCTGTGCCGTTAAATTCTGTGACTGAATGGATATCGAGTAGCACTTGTTTATCGGGATAGTCGAAACTCAACGCCATAAATGGCTGACTATCAGTGACATTGAGCGCGACTTCCTCTTTGAGTTCACGGATCAATGCCTGAGTGACAGTTTCGCCTGTCTCAACTTTACCACCAGGAAATTCCCATTTCCCACCTTGATGTAAATGATCTGGGCGTTTTGCCAACAGAATTTCACCGGCCGAGTTAGTAATAATGCCGACGGCAACATGGATGCGTTTAGTCATAATATTTATCGATTAATGAGTGGGTAAAAGTAAGTGCATTAAAGGCTTGAGCTGAGTTATTCGTGTGCAACCCCACAAATTACTCTTTAAAAAAATCGCCTTCATCGAGATCAAATTCATCAAATGCTTCTGGATCAAACTCGGCTTTGACTGGGATGACGTGTTTTTCTGACGCCCAATCGCCGAGGTCGATCAACTTACAGCGCTCGCTGCAAAAAGGTTTAAATGCAGATTGTGGCACCCACTCGACAGGGGCTTTGCAAATAGGGCAGTTAACGGTCAATGGCATAATTGTTCTCTTGGTTAACGGCGATAAAGCGGCCGCCAATACTAATGTCTTTCAGGCCATTAGTGTAAAGGCTTCATGCACAGGTAGCCAGTAAGAAATCAATTGAACGGTCGGAGTGGCGTTGTTGTTCAAACTGCACAAAATGGATAGCGAAACGGTTTTTATGGCCGCTAATCGTAGGATAACACCCGTGGGAAGCATCGACTTTAACCCTTACCAAAGCAAGTGCTTGGGCACTGTCGCCTTGATAAAAGCCAGCGTGGGCAACGGCATTGTCGTAATGGGCTGTACTGCGGGTGAGTTGGAGTAATAGTGTGATGGGGGTGAGCAAAGGTTCGAAATGCGCTATCCAAGAGCGATAATCGTGCTGTTTTTCTTCCCAAGGTTTAGATAGCCAATAATGCAGTTGCGGTAGGTCGAAGTTACAGCAAGCACCTGGCATGCCGAAGCGTTGTCGTAGCGCGGAAATAAATTTGTCTTGTTTTAATTGGCTGCCGAAGCGTTCAGGCTTTTGTAACTGTTCGCGGGCTTGGGTGAGGGCGTTGATATAGATATTGATTTGCTGGTGGTCGACGTGATCTAATTCTTGCCATTTGTTCAGTTGCAGCAAGTGCCGCTCAATATCTTTTAATACTTCATTGCGATAATCGCAGCGTTCGGACAATTCACAGAGGGAAAACAGCGGATAAAAACATCTATGTTGGTGGTCATTGCTTAGGTTACTTTGCAGCTGTTTATCGAGGTATTCGAGCCGCAAGTAGCTGCGAATTTTCTCGTTTAGGGGCTGTTCGTAAACTAATTCAGTCATGGGCGTTATGAGTACCAGATAGTTGTAAATAGCGTTGGTGCAATGCTAGCACCTCTCGTTTTAAGGTTGATATCTCTCCCTGATTATCAATAATGTCGTCGGCTCGGGCGAGTTTTTCGCTGCGGCTCAATTGGCTGTTAATGATGTTATTTACTTGAGATACATCAACATTGTCCCTTTTCACGGTGCGGCTGATTTGTAACTCAGGCGAAATATCCACCACTAAAGTCCGATTGACTAACCTATCTAACCCGTTCTCAAATAGCAAGGGCACGACCATAATTACATAGGCCGAGGTTGCTTTTTCTACCTGCGCTAACATTTCTTTGCGGATCATGGGGTGCAATAGCTGGTTTAACCATTCACGTTCTTCAGGGTGGCTAAATATCCGTTGCCGCAGTTTGGCGCGATCGAGTTCACCTTCTGGCGTTAACATCTCAATGCCAAAATGGCTAACGATGGCCTCAAGCCCTTTTGAACCCTGAGCGACAACGTCGCGGGCAACGATATCGGCGTCGACTAAGGTAATGCCTTCTGCGGCGAATAAATTGGCAACAGTCGTTTTACCGCTACCAATCCCACCCGTTAAACCAACAATAAATTTGGACATAAAACTCTCTTAAAAGCTATGAAGTACGCTACGCTGCTAGGACGGACTTCGTCCTTACAGTCTACGGAACGGGCTTCGCCCTTACGGTAAGCGAAGCGTTCAGTGAGTGAGCTTGCGAACGTTCCGTTATCCTTAAGTGAAGCCTGTTCTATAACGTACTTAAGTACCAATCCACTATAGGTTGACCCCATATTAGGGCTATCCAGCCTGCGGCAGCAATATAGGGCCCAAATGGGATGGGATTACCTTGCTTGAGGCGTTTACTGACAATCATAGTGATGCCGACCAGTGCTCCGACTAAGGACGAAAGTAAAATCACCAGCGGCAGCATTTGCCAGCCAAGCCAAGCACCGAAAACGGCGAGCAGTTTAAAGTCGCCATAGCCCATGCCTTCCTTGCCTGTGAGGATCTTAAATAGCCAAAAAATGGACCACAAGCTTAAATAGCCTGCTGCCGCACCGATAATGGCATCGGTTGGGCTCGCAAAGGTATGATTTAGATTGATGATCAAGCCGAGCCAAAGTAACGGTAACGTCATTTGATCTGGCAGCAGCATCTCATCAAGATCGATACCAGTAAGGGCAATAAGTACAAATGTCAGTATGCTCGCAAAGACAAATTGCCAGCTTGGACCAAAGTGCCACGCTAAAGTCGCAATAAGCAGCCCTGTGATGAATTCAATTATGGGGTAGCGGGCTGAAATAGGGGCGTGACAAGCGGCGCATTTTCCTTTGAGTATTAACCAACCGAATACAGGTAAATTATGCCAAGGTTTAATCGCCGTTTTGCACATAGGGCAAGCAGAGCCTGGCACCACAAGATTATATTTTTCGGGGAAGCTATCTATAGGTGTATTGAGTTGGTCTATGCCTATTTTTTTGACTATATCTTCGTGGTATTCCTGTAAATACTGATTACATTCTTGCTGCCATTCTCGTTTCATCATCACAGGAAATCTGTGGATCACTACGTTTAAAAAACTGCCTATGGTGGCGGCAAAAATAAAGCTTAGCGTAATAAAGAGCCAAGGACTCTGATCAAAAGAGTGGCCCAAAAGAGAGATAAATTCTGACATTTAGTTTTCTTATTTTATTTGAATCGAATGAATTAACTGACGATTTTACCCATTTGGAAGATAGGAAGATACATAGCGACAATTAACCCGCCGACCACAGTACCTATGACTACCATCATAATAGGTTCAATTAGGCTTGATAAACCATCAACCGCATCGTCGACCTGCATTTCATAGATGGTTGAGACTTTGTTGAGCATGTTATCCAGCGAGCCGGATTCTTCGCCTATCATCACCATCTGCACTAACATATCGGGAAAAAGCCCTGTGGTTTGCATCGCGACATTCATCTGCATTCCCGCCATGACCTCTTGGCGAATATTCAATATGGCTTTGCGATAAACGGCATTACCCGATGCGCCAGCGGCGGATTCTAAGCCATCAATTAACGGCACACCTGCTGCAAATGTGGTAGCTAAGGTGCGGGCGAAACGAGCCATGGCACCTTTGTGTAAAATCGGTCCAATGGCTGGGATTTTTAGCACGGCTTCATCGACTCTATCTCGCACCATTTGCGAGTTTCGGTGCGCGCGTACAAACAAAAATACGCCGCCGACAATAGCGGCTAAAAAGATATACCAAGAGGATTGTAAGCCGCGGGAAATATGCAGTACCAGTTGTGTAAAGGCGGGCAGTTCTGCACCAAAGCCCTTAAAAATTTCCTCGAATTGAGGTACGACAAAGAGTAATAACAATGTCGTGACTAAAAGCGCGACTATGACGACAGCTGCAGGATAGAACATGGCTTTTTTAATTTTTGATTTTAGCGCTTCCGTTTTTTCTCTATAGGTGGCGACGCGATCGAAAACCAAATCGAGTGAACCTGAGTGCTCACCCGCGGCGACTAAGTCAACATATAATTCGTCGAAGTAACGTCTATGGGGGCGCATAGCATCGGATAAGGGAATACCCGATTGAATTTCGGTTAAAATAGTACCCAGTAATTCCCGCATTTTAGCTTTTTCATGGCCACGGCCGAGTAGTTCAAATGTCGTTACCAAAGGAACGCCTGCCGCCAACATAGTCGCGACTTGACGTGTCATCATAGCAATATCCATAGGGGTGATGTTGGCTTCACCTAATTTAAATAGTGGAGATGACTGCTTACGAACGCTCTTAGGGGTAACACCTTGGGATTTTAACTGGCTACGAATTTCGGCTGCGGTTGCACCTCTAAGCTCCCCTGCCGTTTTTTTACCGTCGCGATTTACGCCTTTCCATTCGAAGGTATAGATTTTGGGCTGGCTTTTTTGCTCGTTTTTTTTGCCGCGAGACTTTCTTACTGTTGTTGCCGTAGCCATAAATAATCTCTGTTAGGTTGTAAAAGCGGGGCGCTTTTTGCAGCACTCTACGCTTAAAAACTCGTTACGCGATTGACTTCTGCGATGCTAGTAACACCATGAATTACTTTTAATAATCCTGACTGACGTAAATCACGCATCCCTTGCGCTTTAGCTTGGGAGGCGATTTGTAAGGAGTTACCGCCTTCCATGATAGTACGCGCTATCTCATCGGACATCTTCATCACTTCGTAAATACCAACCCGGCCTTTGTAGCCGCCGGAGCAATGCTCGCAGCCCACAGGTTTAAAGGTGGTAAAACCTTGTGTAATTTGTGCTTGGGCAAAACCTAAACGTAATAGTTCGTGCTCGGGGATGATTTCAGCCTGCTTACATTCGGGGCAAAGTCGACGCGCTAAACGCTGTGCAATAATCAGGTTAACTGAGCTGGCGATGTTATAACCAGGCACGCCCATATTAATTAAACGAGTCAAGGTTTCTGCGGCCGAGTTCGTGTGTAAGGTCGATAATACTAAGTGGCCTGTTTGTGCCGCTTTAATGGCTATCTCGGCGGTTTCAAGATCGCGAATTTCGCCCACCATCACCACATCGGGGTCTTGGCGCAGGAATGAGCGTAAAGCAGAGGCGAAAGTGAGACCGGCTTTTAAGTTAATGTGAACTTGGTTTACGCCCTCAAGGTTTATTTCTACCGGATCTTCGGCAGTAGAAATATTACGCTCTTCAGTATTGAGAATATTTAATCCTGTATAGAGGGAGACGGTTTTACCTGAGCCTGTAGGGCCGGTAACTAAAATCATCCCTTGGGGTTTTGCCAACATCTCAAGGTAAAGTTTTTCTTGGTCAGGCTCGTAGCCGAGCTTTTCAATGCCCAGTTGTGCGGAGGATGAATCCAAGATCCGCATTACAATTTTTTCACCCCACAGGGTCGGCAGGGTACTTACCCGAAAGTCGATGGACTTAGTGCGGGAAAGTTTCATCTTGATTCGGCCGTCTTGCGGCACGCGGCGTTCGGCAATATCAAGTTTCGACATTACTTTTAGGCGCGCTGATAAACGACCTGCAAGGCTTATAGGGGGTTCAGAGACTTCGTGTAAAATACCGTCGATGCGAAAACGAATGCGGTAGCGCTTCTCATAGGGTTCAAAGTGTAAATCCGAGGCTCCTTTACGAATGGCATCGGTTAGAATTTTATTGATATAGATAACAATAGGTGCATCATCGCTGGCCTCGCCTGCGGACTCTTCATTACGTCTGTCAGTGTCGGTAATTTCAATGCTCGCCAGTGCCGCTTCATCCATGCCGCCTAAATCTAGGCCGCTGATGTCTTCTTCGAGGATTTTTTCTAGCGCTTTAGCCAATTTATCTTCTTCAACTAGAATCGCTTCGGCGTGCAGGCCTGCACTAAATTGGAAATCTTCGAGGGCGGCAATATTGGTCGGGTCGGATGTGCCTATATAGAGGCGATTTCCCCGTTTAAATAGCGGTAAGCAGCGGTGCTTTTCAATCAGTTTTTTATTGAGGAAGTCATCAGGAATCGAAGCAAGATCAAATTCATTGAGATCGAGTAGTGGTGTGCCATATTCCTCATAGCAAAGCTCGGCAATGGCACGGGCTGAAATGAGTTTACTTTGAACTAAAGTGCTGACTAATGCTTGCTTATTTTGACGGGATTTTGTGATGGCATTCGCCATCTGCTCTTCATTTAGCAGACCTTTTCGGATAAATAGGGTGGATAAACCTAAATGCAAGCCTGTAGTAGGCATTAAGCTCTCTCATTTCAATGTAAAAAGATACTCGCCAGAGTTAGACCAACTTCGGCGAGTATTAATTTTGTTAAGCTAAATATTCGAGTATTAAAAATGTACTAATTAAATACCCGCACCTTCTTTACACAGTGCAGCTGTAGCGCCAGTTGCACCAGTTGCTAATCCAGAAGTGAAAGTTACTGTTCCAGTATCGGCGATATCAGCTTCAACATAACAAGTACCATCACTAAAAGATACTTTAGTACCTGTACCTTGTGCCATATCTTTAACTTTTGCGATACCTTTAGTCGCGTTTGTTCCTGTTGGTATTTCAGCATTTACAGAGGTACAAGCAATGCCTGACTGAACACAGGTAACAGATTTTGTGGTAAAGGCAGATACACCTTTCATAGCTGCACCGCCGTGAGCAGAACCAACATAATCTTTATAAGCTGGTAATGCGATCGCAGCCAAAATACCGATAATGGCGACTACGATCATCAGTTCGATCAGAGTAAAACCCTGAGCTTTTTTATTTAATGCTTTGTTTAAATTCATGGCCTTCATTTTTCTCTCCAGCTAACTATTTAGTGACTTACTGTGGTTGAATAGAGTGTTTAACCTAACCGCTGTTTTACTCTATAAATTGTGTTATCTCATCAAACTTTATTACTCATTTATGTCAATAAAATCATTTATATGATCTATGTAACATTAACAGTACACCGATGATCTTGAATGACCCATGTGTAATGACTCATGCTGATTTATCCAAGCCAGCTTTACTAACTTAGCGCTAAATTAGCACTAAGTTCATGCTGGGTTAGCACTTGTTTGAATAAATTGTTTCGGCAACCGCACCTTAGGCTAACGTTTTCAAAAATATGCCTCTCAAAAAACGTGAACTAGGCAATTTTAAAAAGAATCCCAGTGCTGACCTTAGGTGAGGTTGACCAAACGGCCATCTCGCCTTGGTAAAAGTTAGTACAAAGTTAGGTAAAAGGAAACAAAAATTAAGTATAAAGTACTAATAAAGTGTTGTTTTTGTATAAAAGGCTAACTTATCGACAGGTTAGGTTATAACAACTTTTTGACAATATCAGTTTAGCTGGCGTGTCTCTCTATGTCGTCAAATTGGTGACATGAAATGGTGGCGGGTTGGGTGCTTCGTAGGGTGAATGCTGAGTATGATAGTGCAGGCGTGATTTTGCATTTGGTTTGCAGGAGCCCTACAAAACAAATGCACTTCGCCTTAATATTTTATGAGTGGAATGTGCTTACGGTACTTTGCGAGAACATTCCACTGCCATTTAACATCTAGCGGTTTTAAGCTTTTAATCTGAGTGATAAATCTAAGGCGCGAACATGCTTAGTGAGTGCGCCAACTGAGATATAGTCCACCCCTGTTTTGGCAAATTCGGCTAAGGTATCTAAGGTTACATTGCCAGAGACTTCAAGCTTAGCGCCGGCGCCTTTAGCTAGGTACTGGTTATTCATCTCTACGGCTTCGACCATCTTAGTGATGTCGAAGTTATCTAACATTATGATATCTGTGCCAGAGTCGAGTGCTAAGGCGAGCTCTTTGAGTGACTCCACTTCGACTTCAACGGGTTTATTCGGGTACAAGCTGCGGGCGGTATCTACGGCTTGGCGAATACCGCCACAGGCCATAATGTGGTTTTCTTTAATCAAAAAAGCATCATATAAACCAATACGATGGTTTTTTCCGCCACCGCAGGTGACGGCATATTTTTGTGCCGTGCGTAGGCCTGGAATTGTCTTGCGAGTATCTAACAAGCGAGTGTGAGTCCCCGCCAGTTTATCGACATAATGTTTGGTTAAGGTAGCTACGCCAGAAAGTGTTTGGATAAAGTTCATTGCCGTGCGTTCGCCTGTGAGAATAGCGCGCGCAGGACCTGATAATTCACATAATAGCTGGTTGGGTAATACTAGATCGCCATCATCCACATGCCAATGTAGTGCGACTTCACCACCGAGTTGGTTAAAAACCTGCTCTGCCCATGCTTTACCACAAAAAACGCCTTCTTCACGGGTGATTAAAGTGGCTTCAGCGTACTTATCGGCGGGGATCAACATTGCTGTGATGTCGCCATAAGCGATGGCTTTGGTTTGATCGTTGATTTCGGTGCCACCTAAGTCTTCACTGAGGGCTGATTTTACTGATTGGCGGATATCGTTTTCTAACATAAGCGGAGTCCTTGCATTACGGCCTACTTGCATTTTAGGTTAAGATTACCACGGCCTTAGGTCTCACGGAACAGGTTGGCAGATTGAGCAAAAGGAGTAAGCTGCAGCCTTATTTAAATTGAGAGTGGATGGTTTGCTCCATGATCTCAATGTTAAAAGATAGCTCAGTCAGTTCCGTGCGCAGGGTTTCTTCTTTGCTTGGAGGAATACTGTTAGAGTAAGCCAGTATATGTGGCATAGAGGATAAGCTCATCATGCGGTTTGATTCGGGTTGGTGTGATAGTGCGAGGCGTTGTGAGTCGCCACATTTTAATCAACGTCCCTTGAATGAAGTGAGTTTGTTAGTGATCCACAATATTAGCCTGCCAGCAGGTTGCTTTGGATTACCTTACATTGATCAATTATTTCAAGGGTGTTTAGATACTAATGCCGATTCCAGCTTTGCACCGCTCAAGGGCTTGCAAGTGTCGGCGCACTTTTTGATCCGCCGCAATGGCGAGCGTGTCCAATATGTAAGCTGTAATGACAGGGCTTGGCATGCTGGGGTGTCTCGTTATGGTGAGAGAGAGAATTGTAATGATTTTTCCATTGGTATTGAACTGGAAGGCACAGATACTGAGCCTTACACTCCTGAGCAATATCAGTCACTCATCGAGTTAACACAAGCCCTACTGGTAGAATATCCATTGCTGAGTATTGAACGGATTGTGGGTCATTGTGATATTGCGCCAATGCGGAAAACGGACCCCGGGCAAAGTTTTGATTGGACAAGGTATTTAGAAACGCTGCGCGACTTACGGATGACGGAACGGGCTTCGCCCTTACGGTAAGCGCAGCGTTCTGTGAGTGAGCCAGCGAACGTTCCGTTATCGGTAAACTTTAATCGGTAAGCGCAGAGTTCCGTTATCCGTAACCATTTTTACAAGGAGTATGACAGATGGCATTATTTTCACTCTTGGTCGCCATTTTAGTGGAGCGACTTAAATTTCTTCCTTCATCATGGCAATTTGATCGTTTACTGCAATCCTATCAGACAACATTTTTCGGTGATAAAGCGTCACTGACAAGCGTGATGATGGCGTTGGCGTTAGTGCTACCAGCCTTGTTGGTATATGTTTTATCTTGGTTAGTGGCGGGAATGTTTTGGGGCTTATTAAGTTTAGCCCTATGGATTGTTGTGGCCGTGGTTTGTTTTAACCATCAGAAACAGCGTGATATTTTCAAAAAATATATGCAAGCCGCTTGTCGCTCAGATGTCCAAGCTTGTTACCATTATGCCGCCGAACTCGATTGTAGCGAGTGTTTAGATGCTGTATCCGAGAAAGACCTTGGTGCCAAAGTAGGTCAAAGTGTTGCTTGGATTAACTATCGTTATTATGGTGCCGTGGCGCTGTTTTTCATTTTTTTAGGTCCAGTCGGTGCTGTACTGTATTGCACGGTACGTTTTTATGCCGAAGAGAATGCCCGTAAATCTCTAGAGCTACCCTTAGTCAACGAAGTGATTACGATACTGGATTGGTTACCGAGCCGGATTTTCGCCTTTGGTTATGCCTTAAGTGGTCAATTTAGTGAAGGTTTAGCGGCGTGGCGCCGTAATGGATTGACCTTAAATGTGAGTGCTCGTACTGTGGTGGCTGAAACGGCATTAGCGGCACAACCTTTACCAGAGGTCGCAAGTGCGCCTATATGTGTACAATCAACCTTAGCATTATTAGTGCTCAGTAAACGTAACTTTACACTTATTGTTGCAATACTTTCATTACTGACCATTTTTGGATTGGTGAGCTAAAAGAAGGATGCTTCGCTGTTAGAATCGAGAACGCTTCGCTGCTAGGGCGTCGTAGTGCTCCTTCTAGTCTAGAATCTAGAGCCTAGAATCTATCCGCTGCGCTTTTTGCAGCGCCTAGTAGGGCGAAGCCCGTGCTTTTGTCAAATGGTCTGACCCCATAAACATTTTTTTCCGCTATGCTCTCTCTTCGTGAGTGCTTTTGATCGAGATCGCTTTTAAGGAGTGATCTTCAATCTGGACATCAAAACGCTGATTTGATAAAGTGCGCTCACTCAAAAAAATTGGTAAGACCAATTTACAACGGAGCTGAGCGCCTGATGGCCTATAGTAAAATTAATCAGCCAAAAATTTCTGACGTGATCATGGCGCAATTAGAGCAAATGATCTTAGAGGGTAGTTTACAGCCCGGTCAGAAGTTACCGCCTGAACGCGAACTGGCGATCCAGTTTGAAGTGTCTCGACCTTCTTTGCGTGAAGCTATTCAAAAGCTTGAGGCAAAAGGACTGTTAATGCGCCGCCAAGGCGGTGGTACTTATGTCAAAGAACAACTCTGGCAGACCCTTGCCGATCCTATTGTTGAACTGATGAATTCAGATCCAGAGAGTCAGTACGACTTACTGGAGTTCCGCCATGCCACCGAAGGCATGATGGCCTATTTTGCGGCCCTGCGTGGTACCGACGCCGATATGCAAAATATCAAGCGTATGATTCTCGAGGTGGAAGCCGCCACCGATATCGAACAAAAAGCTGCTGCGATTGTGCGTTTTTATCGTGCTGTGGCGGAAGCGTCACATAACGTGGCTATGTTACACCTCGTTCTTAGTTTAACCCCTGTGCTGCATCAAAATGTGGCGCAAAACCTGGAGCTTTTAAGCCGCCGCGAAGAAGCTTCTACTATGGCTAACGATCACAGACGGGCCTTGCTCGCTGCCATCGTTCGTCGTGATCCCGACGCCGCCAGAGAAGCCTCGAATGAACACTTAAGTTACATCGAAGAGGTGATGTTATCTGTGCGGGAAGAAGACAGCCGGTTGCAGCGAAGCTTGCGCCGTTTAAAGAGTGGCGCTTAAGTTCTGTGATTTAGCTGCCAGCTAAATCGGAATATGCCGCAAACACCATTCATTATCATGTATATAGAGAAGGACAGTGTCATGTCTGAAGATATGCTACAAGACGTAGATCCGTTAGAGACTCAGGAATGGGTTGATGCCCTGCAAGCCGTGTTGGAACAGGAAGGCCCAGAGCGCGCGCATTTTTTACTAGAAAAGCTGATCGATAAAGCGCGTCGTAATGGCACTCACTTGCCTTATAACGCCACAACGGCTTACCTGAACACTATCCCTGCGGGTCAAGAGCCGCACATGCCTGGCAACCAAGAGATGGAACGTCGCATTCGCGCCATCATCCGTTGGAACGCTTTAGCTATGGTGCTTCGTGGTTCTAAGAAAGATTTAGAATTAGGCGGCCATATTTCAAGTTTCGCCTCAAGTGCGACTATTTATGACGTATGTTTTAACCACTTCTTCCGCGCACCCAATGAAAAAGACGGTGGCGATTTAGTGTATTTCCAAGGCCATATCGCCCCTGGTATTTATGCGCGTTCATTCTTAGAAGGTCGCTTAAGCGAAGACCAACTGGCTAATTTCCGTCAAGAAGTGGATGGCAAGGGTCTGTCTTCATACCCACATCCAAAACTGATGCCGGATTACTGGCAATTCCCAACAGTTTCTATGGGCTTAGGTCCTATCCAAGCGATTTATCAGGCGCGTTTCTTGAAATATCTGACTGACCGTGGTCTGAAAGATTGTTCAGCACAAACCGTTTACTGTTTCTTAGGTGACGGTGAGTGTGACGAGCCAGAAGCCTTAGGTGCGATTGGTTTAGCGGCCCGTGAAGAATTAGATAACTTAGTCTTCATCGTTAACTGTAACTTACAGCGTCTTGATGGCCCTGTACGTGGTAACGGTAAGATCATCCAAGAACTTGAAGGCGAATTCCGCGGCGCAGGCTGGGAAGTCGTTAAAGTGATTTGGGGTCGTTACTGGGATCCATTATTAGCCCGTGATACGAGCGGTAAGTTACTGCAGTTAATGGAAGAAACCGTTGACGGTGAATATCAAAACTGTAAAGCCAAAGGTGGCGCTTATACTCGCGAACACTTCTTTGGTAAGTATCCTGAAACGGCCGAAATGGTGGCTAACATGTCAGATGATGACATTTGGCGCTTAAACCGTGGCGGTCACGATCCGGTGAAAGTGTACGCTGCCTTAGACCACGCACAAAAAACCAAAGGTCGCCCAACGGTGATTTTAGCCAAGACTGTAAAAGGTTACGGTTTAGGTGATGCGGGTGAAGGTAAAAACATCGCTCACAACGTGAAGAAAATGGGTATCGAGTCTATCCGTTACTTCCGCGATCGTTTCAATATTCCGATCCCAGATGACCAGTTAGAAGATCTGCCTTTCTATCATCCAGGTCCAGATTCTGAAGAAGTGAAGTACATGATGAGCCGTCGTGAAGCGCTGCATGGTAGCGTGCCACAACGTCGTCAAAAGTTCACCGAAGAGATGGAAGTGCCGTCACTGAAAATTTTCGATTCGATTTTACAGGGCTCTAACGGCCGTGAAATTTCATCGACTATGGCATTCGTTCGTGTTCTGACAGCTCTGCTGAAAGACAAGAAAATTGGCAAAAATATTGTGCCAATTATTCCTGACGAAGCTCGTACTTTCGGTATGGAAGGTTTGTTCCGTCAAGTGGGTATTTATGCTCACGAAGGCCAAAAATATATTCCGCAGGATTCTGACCAAGTTGCTTACTACCGTGAAGACAAAACCGGTCAAGTATTGCAAGAAGGGATTAACGAACTCGGCGCTATGTCTTCATGGGTATCAGCAGCGACGAGCTACTCAGTCAACGATACACCTATGATCCCGTTCTACATCTACTACTCAATGTTCGGTTTCCAACGTATTGGCGACATGGCTTGGGCTGCGGGTGATATGCGTGCTCGTGGTTTCTTAGTCGGTGGCACTTCAGGTCGTACAACGCTTAACGGCGAAGGTTTACAGCATCAAGATGGTCATAGCCACGTATTGGCGAACACTATCCCTAACTGTATTACTTACGATCCAACCTACGGCTACGAAATCGCCGTTGTGGTACAAGATGGTATCCGTCGTATGTACGGCGAAAATCAAGAAGATATCTTCTACTACTTGACCACAATGAACGAAAACTATGAGCAACCAGCCATGCCAGAAGGCGCGGAAGTGGGCATAGTGAAAGGTATCTACAAGTTAGAAACGGTTGCGGGTTCAGGTAAAGGCAAAGTTCAGTTAATGAGCTGTGGCACTATCCTTGAACAAACTCGTAAAGCGGCGCAAGCACTGGCGAAAGACTTCGGTATTACTGCCGACGTATTTAGCGTAACTAGCTTCAACGAATTGACTCGCGATGGTCAAGCCGCTGAGCGTTGGAACATGCTGCACCCAACCGAAACGCCAAAACAAGCCTATATCAGCCAAGTGATTTCAAGTGATGCACCTGCAATCGTCGCGACTGACTATATGAAGATTTACGGCGAACAGTTACGTGCTTATATTCCTACCGATTACAAAGTGTTAGGTACTGACGGTTTCGGTCGTTCAGACAGCCGCGAGAATCTGCGTCACCACTTCGAAGTGGATGCTAAGTTCATCGTTATTGCGGCACTGAAATCACTGGTTGATCGCAAAGAGCTGCCTGTCGATGTGTTAGCAAAAGCCATTAAAGAATATGGTATCGACGCTGACAAGATCAATCCACAGTACGCGTAAGAGGCAATAAAAATGGCTGAATTAAAAGAAGTTTTTGTTCCTGATATCGGCGGCGATGAAGTGCAAGTGATCGAAATTTGTGTGGCTGTGGGTGATACCTTAGCTGCAGAAGAATCGATTCTTACCGTCGAAAGCGACAAGGCGACTATGGATATTCCAGCGCCTTTCGCCGGTGTTTTAGCCGAATTGAAAGTGGCTGTGGGCGATAAAGTATCTGAAGGTACTTTGATTGCTATGATGCAAGCGGCGGGCGCGGCAGCAGCCGCTCCGGCTCCAGTTGCAGCAGCCGCTCCGGCTCCAGTTGCAGCAGCCGCTCAGGCGGCACCAGCATCTGCACCAGTTCAAGCGGCTCCTGCCCCTGTGGCTGCTGCTCCTGCGACGGGCGCAACCAAAGTGGTTGAAGTGACAGTACCAGATATCGGTGGCGACACTGATGTATCGGTTATCGAAGTCCTGGTTGCTGTCGGTGACAAGATTGAAGTTGATAGCGGTCTAATTACCCTAGAAACAGACAAAGCGACGATGGACGTGCCATCACCTTTCGCGGGTGTGGTTAAAGACGTTAAAGTTGCGGTTGGCGATAAAGTGTCGCAAGGCTCTTTAGTCATCATGCTTGAAGTGGGCGGCGCTGCACCTGCAGCCGCGCCAACTGTTGCTGCCCAAGCTGCTCCTGCCGCTACGGTAGCGCCAGTGGCCGCAGCACCTGCTGCACCAGCGGCAAGTGTGGTTGCGGTAAAAGAAATTCAAGTGCCGGATATTGGCGATGCCAGCAATGTCGATGTGATCGAAGTGCTCGTGTCTGTCGGTGATGAAATCACTGCCGACCAAGGTTTGATTACGCTTGAAACTGACAAAGCCACCATGGAAGTGCCTGCGCCATTCGCCGGTAAACTGCTGTCTTTGACTGTTAAAGTGGGTGACAAGGTTTCTCAAGGTAGCGTCATTGCGACGATTGAGACGACTTCTGTTGCAACAGCAAGTGCTCCAGCACCTGCTGCACAAGCGGCGGCTCCTGCTCCAGTGAGCGCGGCGCCCGTTGCTGCACCTGCAAGCCGTCCACCAGTACCTCATCACCCAAGCGCAGGTACACCTGTGTCTACTGGTGCGGTACATGCGTCTCCTGCTGTACGTCGTTTAGCCCGTGAGTTTGGTGTCGACTTGACCCAAGTGACAGGTTCTGGCCGTAAAGGTCGCATCATGAAAGAAGACGTACAGGCGTATGTTAAATATGAACTGTCGCGTCCGAAAGCGACTGCGGCAACTTCTGTTGGTTCAGGTAATGGCGGCGGTCTGCAAGTGATTGCAGCACCTAAAGTTGATTTCAGTAAGTTTGGTGAAGTGGAAGAGATTCCATTAAGCCGTATCCAGAAGATTTCTGGCCCTAACTTACACCGCAACTGGGTGACTATCCCTCACGTGACTCAGTTCGATGAAGCTGATATCACTGAAATGGAAGAGTTCCGCAAGCAGCAAAACGATGTAGCGGCGAAGAAAAAAGCCGATTACAAGATCACGCCTTTAGTGTTTATGCTGAAAGCTGTGGCTAAAACGTTGCAACAGTTCCCTGTGTTCAACTCGAGCTTAAGCTCTGATGGCGAATCACTGATCCAGAAGAAGTATTTCCACATCGGTGTGGCGGTTGATACGCCAAACGGTTTGGTTGTGCCAGTCGTGCGTGACGTGGATAAGAAAGGCATTATCGAGTTATCTCGTGAACTGGCTGATATCTCTATCCGTGCCCGTGATGGCAAGCTGAAATCTGCTGATATGCAAGGTAGCTGTTTCACCATTTCAAGTTTAGGTGGTATTGGCGGTACGGCGTTTACGCCTATCGTGAACTACCCAGACGTGGCGATTTTAGGTGTGTCTAAATCTGAAATTAAGCCTAAGTGGAATGGTAAAGAGTTCGAACCTAAATTGATGTTGCCGCTGTCACTGTCATACGATCACCGCGTGATCGATGGTGCCATGGCTGCACGTTTTAGTGTGACGCTGTCAGGAATTCTGTCCGATATTCGTACTTTGGTTCTGTAAGCATATAAGGCTGCTCATCTTGAGCAGCCTTTTGTTTATTGTGATCAGTATCAAACACAGGTTAAAATGCGCCCACCTTACGCGCTGGCGCATTTTCGGTTGGCAGGATAGCTCCTCCAACGGATTGAATGAGAATTAGAGGAAAACATGAGTAACGAAATCAAAACTCAGGTAGTGGTATTAGGTGCAGGTCCTGCAGGTTATTCTGCGGCTTTCCGTGCTGCTGACTTAGGTCTGGAAACCATCATAGTTGAACGTTTTAGCACTTTAGGTGGCGTGTGTCTTAACGTGGGTTGTATCCCATCTAAAGCCTTACTGCACGTTGCTAAAGTTATCGAAGAAGCCAAAGCGGTTGCCGCTCACGGTGTGGTCTTCGGCGAGCCAACTATCGATTTAGATAAGTTACGTGGCTTTAAAGAAAAAGTCATTGGCCAATTAACTGGCGGATTGGGCGGCATGTCCAAAATGCGTAAAGTTAACGTGGTTAACGGTTTTGGTAAATTCACTGGCCCTAACACGCTAGAAGTGACTGCTGAAGATGGCACTGTGACTAAAGTGACTTTCGAGCAAGCGATCATTGCTGCGGGTTCTCGCCCAATCAAACTGCCATTTATTCCGCATGAAGATCCACGTATTTGGGATTCGACTGACGCATTAGAACTGAAAGAAGTTCCAGGCAAGTTGTTAGTGATGGGCGGCGGTATTATCGGCCTAGAAATGGGTACTGTGTACGCTTCTTTAGGCAGTGAAATCGACGTGGTTGAAATGTTCGACCAAGTGATCCCTGCGGCTGATAAAGACGTTGTTCGCGTATTCACTAAGCAAATCAAGAAGAAATTCAACCTGATCCTTGAAACTAAAGTCACAGCGGTAGAAGCCCGTGAAGACGGTATCTATGTTTCTATGGAAGGTAAGAGCGCACCAACTGAAGCAGTCCGTTACGATGCCGTATTGGTAGCAATTGGCCGCGCACCTAATGGCAAGTCGTTAGATGCTGAAAAAGCAGGTGTTAACGTTGATGAGCGTGGCTTTATCAAGGTTGATAAGCAACTGCGTACTAACGTACCGCACATCTATGCAATTGGTGACATCGTTGGTCAACCAATGTTGGCTCACAAAGGCGTGCACGAAGGCCATGTAGCGGCTGAAGTTATCGCTGGCATGAAGCACTATTTCGATCCAAAAGTCATCCCATCTATTGCTTACACTGACCCTGAAGTCGCTTGGGTTGGTCTGACTGAGAAAGAAGCGAAAGAGCAAGGTATTGCTTACGAAACCGCAACTTTCCCATGGGCTGCAAGTGGTCGTGCGATTGCGTCAGATTGTTCTGAAGGTATGACTAAGCTGATTTTCGACAAAGACACTCACCGCGTGATCGGTGGTGCTATTGTGGGTGTTAACGGCGGCGAGCTGTTAGGCGAAATCGGTCTAGCGATTGAAATGGGTTGTGATGCTGAAGATTTAGCATTAACCATTCACGCTCACCCAACACTGCACGAATCAGTAGGCTTAGCGGCTGAAATGTACGAAGGTTCTATTACTGATTTGCCAAACCCAAAGGCAAAGAAAAAGTAATTTAGCTGTCGATTAAAAAAGCGCTCACTTGAGCGCTTTTTTATTGCCTGTATTTTTTTGTAACTTTTATGTAAACAAGCGGGTGAATTGAAGGGATTGAGCTGCTACAGTACAACTATGGTATGCGGTAAGTTGTCACATGCAAACAAAAATAATTAGAACAATTCTGACATGTTTCATCCTTTCACTGATTAGCGTCCATTCGGCTTGGGCGGGCGGCTTCGTGCAGCGTGTTTTTACCGATAGAGACGGTTTAGCTGTCACCAGCATCCGAGGTTTAGCCTTAGATGACTACGGTTTTGTATGGGCAGCGACTGAGCAGGGCTTGTATCGGGTCAGTAATTCTAAGGTGCGGCGCATTGATAAAATTGGCACGGAATCACGGCTTGCGGATGACTTTTTAACGACAGTGGTGAACATCGACCGAGACAAGTTATTGGTCAGTACCAATGCCGCGATTTACCTTTACGATATAGTACAAAATCAATTTACCGCGTTTGGTTCTCCCTATCTATTCCCGCAGTTTCCAGGTGGTGCGCTGATATCGGCAGCCCGCAAGAATAGCAAAACATGGCGATTATTAATTGATAATGGTCAGATCTATGAGTTTTCTCCTTCAAAGTCTGAACTGCGCCTTATCACCCAATTAGCTGTTAATCGCGACCTTCCTTGGCGCAAGTTATTACTTATGCCCAATGGACACATGTTGGTTGCGGGGCAGTTGCAGCTAGAACTTCTCGATAACAAGGGCGAACGGCTGTTCCAATACCCTTGGACCGAATCTATGGGCAGTATTCTCGATATGTTGGAGGATACTCAACATAGGATCTGGATTGCGACAGGGCGTGGTGTTTATCAATTAGATCAAATTGCTCATCAAATTACACCTGTGCCAGAATTACCCGATTGGAGCACAGCGATCATTGAAGATGCTAAAGGGTATTTGTGGTTTGCCAGTCGTATTGGCTTGTTAAAATGGTCGCCTGAGACGCGGTTGATTGAGAATTATCAGCAAGAGTTGAAGGCTGAGGCCAACATGGAAACGCTGAAAGCCATGTTGTTTGATGATGCAGGCTTGATGTGGGTTGGAGGCTCTGGTGATGGATTGGCATTGTTAGCGTCACCGCCTGATTTCATTCTTGATACTTATTCGGCAGATGAACCCTATCAGCTGAGCGATGCCATGACTTGGTCTGTACATGCCAGTGATGAAGGGGTTTGGCTCGGTTCTTCCAGTGTAGATTTTGTTGCTAAGGGCAGTAAAAAAGCGGTTAACATTCCGATTGAGGGGTTTAATCCCCACGAAAGTATTTATGATATTAGTGAGTTTGAGGACCATTATTTACTGATCTCAACAACCAGTGGTCTTTTTGTTATTGATAAAGAGACCTTGCAAGGTAGCAGTTTTTCTAAATGGACTCACGGTAAGGATGACTTTAAAAATAAGCTCATATATAAAACTTATCGGGATCCCAAACTGAAAGGACGCGTCTGGATTGCGACTACCACGGGACTCTATTTTTGGGAAATGGGACTCTATGAGCCCCAGCCATTTGATATTGATAAGTCATCGAACGAATTTGATGGCCCCAAGCGGCCAGTGATCCGCACGATTTATCGTACCTCTGACGGTCGTCTTTGGGTTGGCGGTAAAAAAGTCTTTGGTTACATAGACAGTCAAAACGAGTTTCATGATCAACGGCACTTATTTAATGCTTTTGCGGCACAACCAACGATTAGCCATATTGAAGAAATGTCCCCGGGAATTATCTGGTTTGGTTCCTATGAAAAAGGTTTGTTTGAATATCAGCAGCAGACGGAATCGTTAGTTTCACTGACTTCCGAATGGCAATTAAATTGTAGTTCAGTATTTTTTATTCAAAAGACCCCTAAGTCAAATCTTGTGGGTTGTGCTGATTCTTTGATTCGTCAGGATATTCAAACAGGCAATATCGCTATGTTTAATCAACTCGATGGTTTGATTTCCGATGAAATGAACGAGGGCGCTTATTTTTATTCACCAAAAACAGGCTTTTACTTAGGAACACCTGAAGGTGTGATGCGACTCGATGTCAATAGACTGGTCAACCGTATAACCGATGACCATGTGATGCTTGAATCTGTCTCTGTGTACTATAACAACACGACAGAAGTATCTTTGTTGCCGCGTAACCTGATGACCATCAAACCCGATGCGAATATGGTGAGTTTTCAAATCACTAACTTAGATTATCTCGATGATTCGCCAATTCAATTTAAATACCGATTACGTTATCAGGATGAAGATAGCCATTACGTCTTGTTGCAGGGGGAATCTCAGATCAACCTCGCAGGATTAGCGGCGGGTGGCTATGTGTTAGATATTTTGAGTCAAGTTAATGGGATATGGTCAGATAAGCCGTTCTCTTATCCTTTTTATGTTGAGCAGCATTGGTGGTTATCCCAAGGTTTTAAAGGTATTTTGCTGCTGTTATTTTCAATTATTGCTTTAAGTCTTGCTTGGTATCGACAACGACAGATCAATACCTTTAAGCAGATGAATCTGGCATTAACGGAGAGTGAGGACAGGTTAAGGCAGTCTTTGCGCGGCAGTGACTCAGATCTCTGGGAGTGGCATAAAAATACTCAGGCATTTCACCTTGATAATCGCGGTTCGGTGCTGGGTACGCATGCCAATGAGATTGTGGTGAGCTTAGAGGATTTGCCTGTGCATCCGCAGGATAGGGAGAAAGCTCTCGCTCAGTGGGATAACATGATGGCGGGTGAGATTGACCGATTCGAGGCCGAATATCGCTATCAGCGTAAGGACGGTAATTGGGGATGGCTGAGGGTTAGAGGGCGGCCAGTTGCTCGCAATAAGCACTCAAATGAAATTGAACGGGTCGCGGGTATTTATAGCGATATTACTGTGCAACGCCAGCTAGAAGATGAAATTAATTTATTGGCGAAAGCGTTTGGCAATACCTCTGAAGGTGTGTTGATTTTAGATGTCGAAGGCGGTATTCGCGTTGCGAATTACGCTGCGCAACAAATTATTGGTATAGATTCTGACGACTTAGTTGGGCAACCATTTGCACAATTCGTACAGATGAATGACGGATTAGCATCGGAGATTAAGCAACTTCTCCGTGATAGTCAGTCTTGGACCGGAGAGCGGGAGTTAATCCGTGCCAATCAGCAACTCTGTCCTGTGTGGCTAAACGTGTCGGTGATGCAAAGCATTAACGGGAAAGTAACCCACTATGTGGTGGTATTTTCTGATATCACGGAGCGTAAACGTACTGAAGCCGATTTACGCCGTTTGGCTAATTACGATGTGCTTACTGGTTTGCCAAATCGCTCCTTATTTTCTAGCCGTCTATTACAGTCGATTCAAGCTGCGCAGCAAACAGGTGAGAAACTGGCGCTACTGTTTTTAGATCTCGATAGATTTAAGCATGTTAATGATTCCTATGGTCATAGCATGGGCGATGCTCTGCTGGTCGAAGCATCAAGCCGACTGCAATCTTGTATTTCCAGTGAGCATTTACTCTGTCGTTTTGGTGGCGATGAATTTGTGATTTTACTCCGCAATGCAAACAGCATTGACGATATTAACCATGTCGCCGAGCGCCTGTTGGAGCAAATTGTCGCGCCTTTTAAGTTGTATGGTCGGGAATTTTATATTTCTACCAGTATAGGCATCAGTATTTGGCCCGACGATGCGGTGCAGCCTGAGGCTTTTATCAAGAATGCCGATCTTGCTATGTACCATGCCAAAGAAGAAGGGCGAGGCAATTTTCAATATTATTCCTCGGAGCGTAATGCTCAAGCCCTCTATCATTTACGGCTTGAAGCCGATTTACGCAAAGCTATAGAGCGGCAAGAGTTCGAGCTTTATTACCAGCCGCAAATTGATATTTTGCGTAATGATAAGCTCATAGGAATGGAGGCATTAATTCGCTGGAAACATCCGCAAGACGGCTTTATTCGCCCCGATATTTTCATTAAAGTTGCTGAGGCTTGCGGTTTAATTGTTGATATTGACCGCTGGGTATTAAGACAAGCCTGTGTGCAGGGGGCCAATTGGACTAAGCGCTATGGCTCGGGCTTTAAGTTGTCGGTTAATATTTCGGCGGTGCATTTTAGGCAGCCAGATTTTATTGAAGATATCCAAAGAATTTTGCAAGAAACCCAAATGCCAACAGCATCTTTAGGATTAGAAATCACCGAAGGCGTATTGATGAAGGAGTTGCATGTCGCTAAAGACCATCTGACTCGATTGAAATCTTTGGGGATCGAGGTTGCCATCGATGACTTTGGTACTGGGTATTCTTCACTGGCTTATTTGCGTAATTTTGAGGTCAATACTCTAAAAATTGATCGCTCATTTTTGATTGATATCGCCACTAATACCGCAGATCAGGCGATTGTGAGCAGTATTATTGAATTAGCCCGTAACCTTAAATTAAATGTGGTTGCTGAAGGGATTGAGACGGTTGAGCAGTTAGAGCAAGTCTTTAGCCGTGGCTGTTATATTATTCAAGGGTATTATTTTGCTAAACCTATGTGCGTTGATGATTTTGAGCGCTATTTAGAGACAGATAACAAAATCGTCTCTATTGATCATTAAGCTAGAAACATAGTCTATTATTGGCTCGCGAATACTTAATATTTGTACAGCTGATGGGCAATCGTCTGCACGATATAAGCCAGTGAGCTTGATATGTAAACGTTATCGTCTTCAGTGATGATGGATATTTTGTTTAGCAGTTTATTCAATTAAACTTCATCTGTTTGTATAAAGAGTACACAAACTTATCACTAGTCGGTCCAGATAAAATATGACTGACGGTTAAATCGATAAGTTTGTTAATATAACTCGGATTTTTATCCCATAAAAAGTAGCCTCACATGATGCGTCAACTACTCGCTTCTATTATTTTGTGTTTGTGTGTTACCCCGTCTTTGGCTGCAGAGCGCCTTAAAATTGGTGTCGTACTCAGTGGTGGTGGTGCTAAAGGCGCTGCTCACGTGGGCGTGCTCAAAATATTAGAAGAACATAACATCCCAGTCGATTATATCGCGGGCACCAGCATAGGTGCCTATGTCGCTGGCATGTATTCACTGGGTTACAGTGCGAGTGAAGTGGAAGCTATCATGATGGGGGTCAACTGGGACAGTGGCTACTCGGACACCATACCGCGCAATATTTTGAGTTACAGGGATAAACAGTTACGCGACCGTTACAATATTCCGTTAAACATTGGCTATAACGAAGGCCAAGTGAGGGCGCCAAGTGGTCTGCTACGTGGACAGACTATGTCGCAACTTTTACGTCAGTCGACAGATCTGGTACAGCAATTTGGTCATTTTGATGATTTAGCCATTCCCTACCGAGCGGTTGCAACCGACTTAGAAACTAGCTTACCTGTGGTGATTAGTCACGGCAGTATGGTTAAAGCTATGCAAGCGTCTGCAACTGTACCTGGTGCACTTCAGCCCGCACAAATTGAAGGCAAGTTATTGGTCGATGGTGGTATTGCCAATAACATGCCCGTCGATGTGGTTAAGGCCATGGGAGCCGATATTATTATCGCCGTCGATATTGGCTCGCCTCTGGTTAAAAAAGATAAATTAGACAGTACTATCGCAGTGCTCGATCAGCTCTCTAATTTTTTGACCAATGCCAGCACTGAAAAACAAAAACAATTACTGACAGATAAAGATGTATTGATCCGCCCCGCGATTGATGCTTTAAGCACCACTGATTTCACTATTATGCCGCTGGCATTAACCCTTGGAAAAGAAGCCGCTAATGGTCAGCTTTATAAGTTGAGCAGTATGAGCGTGAGCCCTGAGGAATATGCCGCTTACGTCGAGGCTAAAAAAGCCAAAGGTAAATTATTAATGGCGGATGTACGTCATCCCATTAATGAAATCGTATTTGATAACCAATCTAAGGTGAGTTTGAATCTCTTGACGGAAACCTTGGATATTAAACCTGGGCAAGCTGTATCTAAAGACGAGCTTAATGAGGCGTTAAAGCGTATTTACTCCCTCAATAAATTTGAACGTGTCGATGCTGAATTTGTAGAAGGTGAGGATGGCCGCATACTCACTGTCACTACTAAGGCTAAGTCTTGGGGGCCGAATTATTTCCAACTGGGCTTTAATTGGGAGGATGACTTTAATTCAGAATCTGCCATCAGTTTTGACATGGCTTATACCATGACCGATTTGACCTTTAATGGTGGAGAGTGGCGCAATGAGGTCAAACTCGGCATTGAAAAGTTGTTTGCAACTGAGTTTTATCAGCCTTTAGACAGGGACCAACAGTTCTTTAGCCGTGCCCGCTATCAATACGATACCCGTGATTGGGACTTATACGATAATAACAGTCGTATCTTAACCTTCGACAAGAAAACCCATACTATTGAATTAGGCATAGGTTATAACTACACCTTACAAGGGATGATTGAGTTAGGCTTAGTCGCAGAGAAGGGGTCGATAGTCAATGATGTTTGGCTAACGCAGGACTTAGATTTTAGTTCCTATGGTGCTTACTTTAGGTTCGGTTACGATAGCTTGGATAGTATTAGCTTCCCGACATCGGGTAATCGTGTAACCTTAAACGTCTACGTGCGCAATGAAGATTTCAATGACAGTCTCGACGATAATCAAAACCAATTTAGCGTGCAAATAGAGGCCGACTGGAAAGGTGCCTTGAGTGTCGGTAACCACGCTTTTGTTGGTAAGGCATCGATTGCTACCAACAATAATGATGGTGTCAATACGCTGCATTTATCCGAATTGGGAGGATTCTTAAACCTATCTGGTTACCATAAAGACTCAATTATGGGCGCACATAAAGTGTTTGGGGCCTTTATTTATCAATATGATCTCGGGCGTGATGCGCTAGGTATGACAGATTATCCTCTATACCTAGGTTGGAGCTTAGAGGCGGGAAATGTCTGGGACGAGCGCACTGACGTCACCCTGACCGATCTGATTTATGCATCGAGTCTTTATATCGGTACAGATACTTCCATGGGACCCGCAGCACTTGGTTTTGGGATCACAGATCTTGGCGATAAGTCTTTCTATTTATTTGTGGGTAAAAACTTCTAGTTTGAGATTTGTGTAAAGAACTTAAGGGCATGACTGAGGTTGTGCCCTTACTTTTTGGTCGATGGAAAAACTATAAGCGTCATCCCTATGGAAATTATCTTGCCGAAATAGCTAAGAGTGTCGCTAAAGTGTCATATCCTTTTACAAAATCTTACTACTGTGAGGCGTGTCAAGATGCTAAGGTTTTGCGGGAAAAATAATAACTCTCAACGGAAGCTGGGGAAAACAATGAAGAAGATAAGCACACTGGCACTGAGTATCGCCTTGAGTTTAGGTTTAGCGGCTTGTAGTACTGAGCCTAAAACTGAAGCCGTCGCGGTGTCTGGCATTGAATTGCAAAACTTTGATGCCTCAGTTCGCCATCAAGATGATTTCTATTACAGCGTTAATGGAAAATGGTTGGCAAATACGCCTATTCCAGCTGACAAATCTAACTATGGCGCGTTTTCTGTGTTGTACGACCAAAGCCAAGATGCATTAAAGAAAATTATCGACGAAGCGGCCGCTAAAAAGAATCCTGCTGCAGGCTCGAATGAGCAGAAAATCGGGGATTTCAATGCCAGTTTCATGAATACCGATTTACTTGAAACATTAGGTGTTACTCCGCTTAAGCCATTGCTGGCCGATATCGCTGGCGCAAAAACGCACGCTGACTTACCCGCTGTTATGGGCAAATTACTGACGACGGGTTCTGGTATTCCTTTTGGTTTTTACGTCAATAATGACGCTAAAAACTCAACTCAGTATGCGGTGTATTTAAGCCAGTCGGGCCTTACGTTGCCTGACCGCGATTATTACCTAAAAGATGATCCTAAGTTTGCCGCTAATCGCCAAGCCATGGCCAAGTATGTGACAGACATACTGACCGAAGCGGGTTACAAGGACGCTAAACGTGCGGCTAAAAACGTCGCTGATATCGAAATGATGATCGCTAAAAGTCAGTGGAGCCGAGTCGAATCCCGCGATGCCAACAAGGCATACAACAAGTTAGATCGTGCTGAACTGCAAAAGTTAACCGGTCAATTCGATTTTAATGCCTTTGCTGCGAGTGCGGGCTTAGGCGATAAAGTGACTGAAGTGATCGTGCGTCAGCCCTCTTATTTTGAAAAACTCGGCGCCAGTTTCGAGACATTCCCAGTATCGGCTTGGCAGGATTATCTTGCGTTCCACTTAGTGGATAGCTACGCCGAGTTACTGAGTAGAAACTTTGTTGATTTGAACTTTGCCTTTAAGAGCAAAACCTTAATGGGTATCGAAGAGCAGCAGCCACGCTGGAAAAAAGCAGTTGATGGCGCCGACCAAGTGATTGGTGAGTTAGTGGGTGAAGAGTACGTTAAGCAATACTTCAAGCCAGAAGCTAAAGCACGCATGGAAACCATGATCAAAAACTTGATCAAAGGTTTTGAAGTCAGCATTAATGAACTTGAGTGGATGACGCCAGAAACCAAAATCGCCGCCCAAGAAAAACTGGCTAAATTTACCTACAAAATTGGCTATCCAGATAAATGGAAAGATTACTCAGGTTTAGATATCAAGGCTGACGAGTTAGTCGGTAACTACATGCGTTACGCTCAGTTTGAATATCAAGACATGATTAACAAGCTAGGCAAGCCAATTGATCGTACGGAATGGGGCATGACACCACAAACGGTGAATGCTTATTACAGTCCAGTGAAAAACGAAATTGTGTTCCCTGCTGCGATTCTGCAACCGCCATTCTTTAATATGGATGCCGATGATGCCGTTAACTACGGTGGTATAGGTGCAGTGATCGGCCATGAAATTAGCCATGGTTTTGATGACCAAGGCGCTAAATACGATGGTGATGGCAACCTGCGTGATTGGTGGTCAGATAAAGACAGAGAAGAGTTCCAAAAACGTGGTAAGCAGTTGTCTGCCCAATACTCAGGTTATGAGGCAATGCCCGGCAAGTTTGTTAACGGTGATTTGACCTTAGGGGAAAACATCGGCGACTTAGGTGGTTTAACCGTAGCGGCACGTTCGTATTTGATGAGCCTTAACGGCAAACCAGCGCCTGTGCTTGATGGTTTAACGGGCGAGCAACGCTTCTTTGTGGGTTGGTCGCAAGTATGGCGCCGTAATTACCGTGATGAAGAGCTGAGCCGTCGTTTGCTGACAGATCCGCATTCACCGAGCCATTATCGTGCCATGGGTACGCCACGTAACGTGGAAGCCTTTTATAAGGCCTTCGATATGAAAGAAGGCGATAAAATGTATTTAACACCAGATGAACGTGTAAAAATTTGGTAATACATTCAGTTGATTGAAACAAGAAAGCCAGACAATGTCTGGCTTTTTTATTGATGACAATAATCAATGATGCTGCCGATTAATGTCCGTAACCTAAGGATTCAATTTTTGTGACTTTATTATCAGTGGCATACAGGCGGCGCATTAAGCGTGTTGGTCCAAAGTCATAGGTCCATTCTTGATACTCAGTCGGCAACTTGCTGGGATCGATCACCCTGTCTCCGTTAGCGTTGAGATAAGTCGCGGGCAGACTGTATTCTCGAATATCACTGGGCGAGCCGCATTTATCCTGCACAGTCGTTAAAGTATCGCCCGTATTGATCACTTGTTGTTTACAGTGCATGGTCTCACCTGCGCTAGCGGGTAAACAGGTGGACATGAGTATTAAACCCATGGGCAGTATTAAGGATAGGTACTTCACATTGAATTCCTTCTGGTGCATACACCATTCTGTCATTTATCCGTAGGGCAAAGACTAAGCTTATCCGCCCTGCAGAAACTCGGTGTGTTGTGATGTTATTTTGCCAAAATTGTTGTTAATGCCAACAAACTCTCGGCCTGATGGTGGGCGATAATCCACTTAGCATCGCCTCTTTGTTCTGGTGCAGGGATCGCGACCGTTTGCATGTTGGCTGCTCTGGCGGCAATTAAGCCGTTAAAGGAATCTTCGATGGCAAGACAACAACGGGGATCAACATCTAACACCTTAGCGCAATTCAAATAAACTTCTGGGTGGGGTTTGCCATAGGTGAGTCCCTCGGCCGATTGTACTGCCATAAATTTATCACTGAGTCCTAGCTTAGAAAGAACTGCCTCAATAATAGTGTAGAACGACGAGGTCGCTAAGCCGATTTTAAGGCCAAGCGCTTGGCAGTGAGCAATCGCTTCGTGGACGCCCAGCATAGCTTCGCCGCTAACCAGAATTTCATTTGCAACTTTATCAACAATCGTTTGGCTGACCTTGGCATTATCATAGTGTGGCCAAGGTGCCTTGTGGTACCAATAATCGACGCATTGATCGATGCGTAAGCCCGTGGTTTGTTGAATCGTCTCTATCGTCACTGGCACGCCGAGTGCGGATAACACTTCATACTCGACTCGCTGCCATAGGGGTTCTGAATCGATTAAAACGCCATCCATATCAAAAATAACGGCTTGAATGCTAAGGGATGTCATTGGTACTCCGATGGACTAAGGAAATAACTGAGATATGCAGTAAATTAAGCCTGAGTGTAAGTTCTCGCACTGCATCTTAAAAGCCAAAATGCAGCAAGATGAGAAAAATTTATACCTATTTGCTCTCTGACACGGAAAATTGCTTGTTCGATTTAAAATTAATGAAACATTGTTAACTATTTGTAGTGTATGGTTTTTTGTCTGTTTTCAAACTATTGTCTAATTTCACTTGTTTTAATCTTCCCGTAAGTTGGCATTCGCCGCCGGATTTAGTCCTTATTTCGCTTTTTGCCGAGTGTGACCTGATTCATACTTTTGCAAAGCTGTAGTATACTGCAGGCCGGAAATACGGGTCGATCATGTCGGACTGTCAGCTTCAATTAAGAAGACGTGCAGTTTCGTTGTTAGAGCGCCAAACAAAGAGGAATGTTGCCGTGCTAGAAGCATATCGTAAACACGTCGCAGAACGTGCTGCAGAGGGCGTAGTCCCTAAGCCATTAGATGCACATCAAGTGGCTGAACTGGTTAAGTTAGTTCAAAATCCACCCGCAGGTGAAGAGGCTTTCGTTCTCGACCTGCTTGAAAATCGAATTCCCCCAGGTGTTGATGAAGCCGCTTATGTTAAGGCTGCTTTTTTAGATGCGGTTGCCAAAGGCACTGAAAAATCACCGATTCTGTCTGCTGAGCGTGCTACTGAGTTATTAGGCACAATGCAAGGCGGCTACAACATCGAACCTCTGATCGCGCAGCTGGATAACCCAGCGTTAGCACCTTTAGCCGTTAAAGCGCTATCTCACACTCTGCTGATGTTTGATTCTTTCCACGATGTGGTTGAGAAGATGGAAGCGGGCAATGAGTTTGCGAAGCAAGTGGTTGAAGCGTGGGCGAATGCAGATTGGTATTTAAGCCGTCCAAAACTGGCCGACAAAGTCACTCTGACAGTATTTAAAGTTTCTGGTGAAACCAACACCGATGACTTGTCACCTGCACCAGATGCATGGTCACGTCCTGATATCCCATTGCATGCGTTAGCTATGCTGAAAAACGCCCGTGATGGTATCGAGCCTGATGTTGCTGGTGCCGTTGGCCCAGTGAAAAAAATTGAAGCATTAAAAGCACAAGGTCATCCATTAGTATATGTGGGTGACGTTGTGGGTACGGGTTCATCACGTAAATCTGCGACTAACTCAGTACTGTGGTTTATGGGCGATGATATTCCATTCGTACCTAACAAGCGCGCTGGCGGTTTCTGCCTTGGCGGTAAAATTGCACCGATTTTCTTCAACACTATGGAAGATGCGGGCGCACTGCCAATCGAGCTTGATGTGAACAAGATGGAAATGGGCGATGTGATTGACATCTACCCATACGCCGGTGTGGTTAAGCGTCACGATAGCGACGAAGTAATTTCAGAATTTAGCTTAAAAACGGAAGTCTTGTTAGACGAAGTTCGTGCTGGTGGTCGTATTCCATTGATCATCGGTCGTGGTTTAACTGACAAAGCCCGTGACGTATTAGGCTTAGGGTTATCTGACGTCTTTGTACGTTCTCAAGATGTCGCTGATACTGGCAAAGGTTATACACTTGCGCAGAAGATGGTCGGCAAAGCTTGTGGCGTAGCGGGTGTGCGTCCTGGTCAATACTGCGAACCTAAGATGACGTCTGTCGGTTCACAAGACACGACAGGTCCTATGACCCGTGATGAGCTGAAAGATTTAGCTTGTTTAGGTTTCAGTGCTGATTTGACTATGCAGTCATTCTGTCACACTGCGGCTTATCCAAAGCCAGTGGATGTGAACACACATCATACTCTGCCTGATTTCATCATGAACCGCGGCGGTGTATCACTGCGTCCAGGTGACGGTGTTATCCACTCGTGGTTAAACCGTATGCTGCTACCAGATACCGTTGGTACGGGTGGTGACTCACATACGCGTTTCCCAATCGGTATTTCATTCCCAGCGGGTTCAGGCTTAGTAGCGTTTGCTGCTGCGACTGGCGTTATGCCACTCGACATGCCTGAATCAGTATTAGTGCGCTTCAAGGGCAAAATGCAACCGGGTATCACACTGCGTGATCTGGTTCATGCTATCCCATTAAAAGCCATTGAACTGGGCATGCTGACCGTTGAGAAGAAAGGTAAAGTAAACATCTTCTCTGGTCGCGTACTGGAAATCGAAGGTCTTGAAACCTTGAAAGTTGAACAAGCTTTCGAACTGTCAGATGCTTCAGCTGAGCGCTCTGCTGCCGGTTGTACCATCAAGTTAGACAAAGAACCTATCATTGAATACCTGAACTCAAACATCATCATGCTCAAGTGGATGATCGCTGAAGGTTATGGCGATCGTCGTACGATTGAACGTCGCATCAAAGGCATGCAAGAGTGGTTAGCCAATCCTGAACTGATGAGTGCTGATAAAGATGCTGAGTACGCTGCAGTAATCGAAATCGACTTAAATGACATCAAAGAGCCAATCCTGTGTGCGCCAAACGATCCTGATGATGCCGTTTTACTGTCATCTGTTGCACAAACTAAGATTGACGAAGTGTTCGTAGGTTCTTGTATGACCAACATCGGTCACTTCCGCGCAACCGGTAAGATGCTAGACAAGTTTGCTAAAACCCTGCCAACACGTCTGTGGATTGCACCACCGACTAAAATGGATAGAGATCAGCTGACTGAAGAAGGCTATTACGCGATTTTTGGTCGTGTAGGCGCGCGCATCGAGATCCCAGGTTGTTCACTGTGTATGGGTAACCAAGCACGTGTAGCTGAAGGTTCAACTGTGGTATCGACTTCTACCCGTAACTTCCCTAACCGTTTAGGTACAGGTGCTAACGTTTACTTAGCCTCTGCTGAGCTGGCTGCGGTTGCTGCACTGTTAGGTCGTCTGCCGTCACCTGAAGAATATCAAGAATACGCTAAAGAGTTAGACGCAACTGCGGCTGACACTTACCGTTATTTGAACTTCGACCAAATCGAGTCTTACACAAAAAAAGCATCGGAAGTGATCTTCCAGACTGCCGTGTAATCGATTGCCGTTAAGGTAACTTGATGTAAAAAGCCAGCGTAAGCTGGCTTTTTTGTGGGTTTGTTTTATTTCTACATCTATATGCACCAATGAACCCTATCATAGTCATGCTTTAGGCCTTACATCACAAACTCGCTACTTACTAATGGTCATGCGTTGTCGTCATTAAAAATCCAATTAAGCCGATCCGTAGGTCAATCTCACGCTTAGCCCCGTTTAATCTTCTTTTTAAATGACGAAAGTCTTCTATTTTCATAACTATCAACAAATCATCTGATGGCTTTTGGCTATACATAATGCGAAACAGAGGCGCAGCCTTGACTGAGTTGTGGATAACTTTGGGGGTAAGTGGTGGGTATGATGTGACTAGATTAGATAATTAGAATTAACTGCAAATTTCCTTAAAATAGGGGTTGCGGACTTTCTTAATCTCCCTATAATGCGCATCCACTGACACGGCAGACAGCGTTAAGCAGGCTGGTGTGACAGTTCATCGATGAGTTTAGTGATTGATGAGTGTTAAGAAAGTTTGTAAAAACTCCTTGACGCGAAACGGGAAATGCGTAGAATACGCAGCCCTAGCCAACTGGAAGCGTTCGACGCTCAGTGTGGTACTCAAGTTCTCTTATGAATATTGAGTTGCTCTTTAACAAGATAAAACAAGAAATCTGTGTGGACACTCACAGGTGTTGRGTTAATCGAAACTGCTTAGCCTTCGGGTTGGCAGTCAAAAATTTAAATCAATATTTTCTGTATCACGAAAGTGATGAGTGTTCATAGTAATATGTACAGTTTGTTTCTGCTTTTAAGTGGGAACAAAAAAATCAGAATTCATTGAGCCGCTGAAGTCGCAAGACGGAAGCAAAAAACTTTAATTGAAGAGTTTGATCATGGCTCAGATTGAACGCTGGCGGCAGGCCTAACACATGCAAGTCGAGCGGC
>NZ_JAKKSG010000024.1:0-90552 GCF_025653545.1 Shewanella sp. SW1
TTAGGAGCAAGCCCTTGGCGCTCAACCTGAAGCTGTGTTACCCACTTACTGACCGTTGATTTACCCACGTTCATGGCTTTCGCCGCCGCTTCTTGTGTGTAATCTTGATCTATGACTAATTGAGCGGTTTCGAGCTTAATTGCAGCACTATATCGTGCACGTTTACTTTTATTCATGTTGTCACCTAAATGGGTTATGAGTGGATCATAACATTTCTTATTAGGTGGCCAAATTCAGTGTGCCACTACAAAGGCATGCAAGGCGTTCCGGTGCTAGTTCAGGTAAATTAACCAGAATATCTGGAAGATTCTCCGAAACAAATTCTTGTAGCTCGTCAAAATCCCTCGCGAGAATTTTAAGCGAGTTCTCAGATAGGCTCGCGACCAATTGTGTGGCATGGGAGAGATTGTTAGGGCTAGCTATGATTGCTGGGACAAAACCATCCCATACGTTGGCTAGTCCTAAAAGAAGTCCTTCAATATTACAACCACTTGTGTAATAGGAATCTAAAAAGTCTTCGCAGCTCTCAAACTTCGACGAGAGATACAGGAAAAGCTTTTGTGTTTGGTCGGCGTAACGGCTACGTTCCGCCAAAAGACAATCAACAAGCTTGACGTTTAAGACATAGCTTTGCCTGAAATCCTCATCTCGCATAGCTGCAATAACTTCTTGCGGATTATCGAGTGGGAAACCTGGCTCTGGAGTGATGAATGCCCGTATCTGGATCAGAAATTTGTTGTCATTGGGTGACAAACGACCAGAGTGAAAGAGTGAGGTGTATTGATAGTAAGTATCGTCAATATGGCCTTCTAGGAGCAGAAAACGGGCAAGTTCTCCGTTTTCCCCAAGGGTTTCGAAATAATCCTGCACGCTGTTTTTGTTCAAACGTAACAGCTCATTTAACTTAGTTGTGCGTATCGTTGCAATCTTTGTTCTGAGCTCACTTACTTTACGCAAGTTCTTATGCTTATTATCAGCCAACTTACTTTCTATCTCCACTTTGCGCTGTTGATAAGATTTCTGAGGATCCACCTCACTTTGCAATTTGGAGATATTAATCTGAAATTGTTGATTATGGTTGTTGCGGTAGGTTAGATAAGTCGCCTCAATTAGTTGATCGAACGCATTGTGGCTGACCAACTGCTGAATCGAGGTCCATGTTTGCAGATCATGACTGATGTTGGTAACATTTGCTGGAACAATCTCAACTAGAGCCATGGCATAAATTTGCCGCAACTCTCTCAAATCAGAAGGCGTCTGTCGCTCGGCGATTTCAAGCCGCTCTTCAAGCCCCGTGATCTCGGCCCTATATGTCACTTCTGCAGACCTAATAAGTTCGTCTTTTAAGTTTAATACTTTAGCGAGATTACCCGCGCCGCGATGCAGTTGCTCAAAGTCACTTGGATAAACATTTTTATAGATAAGGATCGCAAGAAGTTTGTTAGCATCAAGCAGATTCTCCCCAGTAGTTTCCAAATTAGCTACATAAATAGCGAATTCATTAAAGATATTTCGAATCAACCTCAGGTCGTTCAGGTATCGTGATACCTCTCTCAGAAACTGCCGTTCAAGTCGTCCGTCGAGCTCAAGTCTCCTTCCCTGATCCAATACCATGTCGATCGAATTCGATGTGTTGATGATAGGTATGACGGGAATGATGAACTCAAAGAACTTGGTTCGTTCAGTGTTGACAAACATGTCGTCACGCAAGGCGTATAGGAATCTGATCGTGCGTTTCACACCTGCGTTTTCGTTTACAAGACTATTAATTTCACGCAGTGTGACGAAAATATCCGCATTATTAAATCGGTCTAAATCCTCAATAATGACAAGATCGTATTTGGTTGATTGGAAAAAGTAGACTATTTCGTCTAGATGGCGATTCAATATGGACGCCTGATCATCAGATGCTGGCTTAATCTCAACGTCTTTTAACGAGATACTTTTGAGTGACAAACCGAAACTTGCCACATAAAAGTGATGCAGTATCGCCCAAAGAAATGTTACCGCGAACAAGAATATCCCCAGATGGAACCAATTGCTGAGCTCGAACGGAATGAAAAATTTACCGCTGATGATATCTTCTCGCTGATGAAATACATACAAAAGTGCGAGAATTCCAAGCATGATGTAAAGAGATTTAAAAAGTGACCAAACACCAGGCGACTGGATTCTTTTGAACCGCGATAGAGGAAGTTTATTTGCGTCAGCACCGTACAATATTTGCTGCAAAATACTTCTCTCAATCTCTTGACGGCTTACCTTTCCTGTAACCGAATCAGCTTCAGGAACGAAAGAAGCTAAAGAGATATGAAGTGCATTTCTCCGATACTTTTTCAAGAAGGATTGGATTATGCTGCTCTTTCCAGAACCATAGGGGCCAGTTAAGGCAATATTGAAGACCTTAGCATTGTTCGTCGCAAATAAAATCGCTTTGGAATATACGCCACCTTTGTCGGCCTCATCAGTTGGCGCAAGGTCTACAAACTTCGATTGCATATCAGTGGAGCCGTTATTGCGTTCTAGCCAAGTCACAATTCGATTAAGACTTCTGACAAGCCAATCTGTTAGGGCGGTTTTTATTTTAATCATACGATGCTGAATTTACGTAACCCTCAAGAATCTAAAATACACTAAAGGCAATATCTATTTGAACAGCCGCTTTAATGGCACTTCTCCATTTAGGTCTATAGCGTTCATGAATTAGAGCTAATGAATCACCATCAACACTTTAGTTACTTTGTTGCATTACTAAAATTTGCGCAATTTTTAGATAGCTGAATGCGCCTCAAATCACGTTTGGAGAAAATGTATTTGAAGAATTTCTAATGAAAGAATGCCCTGCGCAAAGATAGGCGATCAGCTCAAGGTTGTCATGAACATTTTCAAGGCAACATTTGCCAAAAATAGTACATCATAAAGAGTATGGTACTATTTTTTTATTTAACCATTTCAAAGGCTAAAGTACATTAGTACAGTAAAAGAGCTACTAATCCCAAATCCGCGTTTTCACTACGGTCGCCCTGCGCCGCCGCTTCTTGGACTTTAAGGGTGATTTGCGGCCGATATTCTTTCCACAAATACTTCAATTCTTTATCTAAAGTTTGCCAACCCTGACGGGTGATCAAATGCGCTTTCATACTCTTTACTCAATCGTTGGATTAAACGACCACAATTGATGCGGGATAATATATTGGACTGATGATACTCAGACTGGACGCTAAAGTTAACTCACTAAATCATCTCTGTGCATAATGGCTTTTAAATCACCTCTTTTGCTGATGCCAATTTAGTTACAATTTCAGCTATAGCGTGAATAAACGCGAGTATTCCCATGCAATTTCATTTGCTTAGTATTAACATTGGGCAATCAATGTCAGCATTTATCGCATTCAAGTTACTAAGGTGAGCTAGTCGCCTTGGTTGAATGCGGCTATATTAGGCAGATTCGTTTTCAATTTCAGCCAGTTGGTTAATCTTAACTGTTTCTCGTCAGTAGAATAAGCACCAATCTGAGCAATTAAAGGACATCCCATGGGACAAGAAACCTCGAAAATCCTCGTCGTCGATGATGATATGCGCCTGCGAGCGTTACTCGAGCGTTACCTGATGGAGCAAGGTTATCAGGTGCGCAGCGCGGCCAATGCCGAGCAGATGGACCGCCTATTAGAACGTGAAAACTTCCATTTACTCGTGCTCGACTTGATGTTGCCCGGTGAAGATGGCCTGTCTATCTGTCGTAGGCTGCGCCAGCAAGGTAACCCCATTCCGATCGTGATGCTGACGGCCAAGGGCGATGAAGTCGACCGCATTATTGGTTTAGAGTTGGGCGCTGACGATTATCTGCCAAAACCTTTCAATCCACGGGAATTACTTGCGCGGATCAAAGCCGTGATGCGTCGCCAAACCCAAGATGTGCCCGGTGCGCCCGCTCAGCAGGAAGCACAGATTAGCTTCGGTGAGTTCTCGCTGGATTTAGCGACCCGTGAGATGTACCACGGCGACGAATCGATTGCGCTCACTAGCGGTGAGTTTGCCGTACTTAAAGTGCTCGTCACCCATCCACGCGAACCCTTGTCTCGGGATAAGTTGATGAACCTCGCCCGTGGCCGCGATTATTCGGCGCTAGAACGCTCCATCGACGTGCAAGTGTCACGTCTGCGCCGCTTAATCGAGAAAGATCCCGCGAATCCTCGCTACATTCAAACGGTGTGGGGATTAGGTTATGTGTTTGTGCCCGATGGCGCCGCGCGTCGATGAGCCGCGTTGCCATCTTAATCTACTGCGGTTATTGAGCCCACGATGAAACCTAAGTTTTGGTGGCGGTTTGTTCCTCGCAGCGCATTTAGTCAAACCGTGATGCTGATTGGTTGCCTATTACTGATCAATCAGCTGGTATCTTACGTCACGGTCGCCGTCTATGTACTTAAGCCAAGTTACCAACAAATCAATCAGTTAATCGCTCGCCAAGTCAAATTGCTGTTTGTCGATGGCATAGATATTGGCCGCGAACACTTAACCATAGTCGATGCCCTTAATGCCAAAGTCCACGACGATGGCATGAAAATCTACAATCAACAGCAAGCCCATGAAGCGGGGATTGAGCAAGCCACTTACTATGGTTTCTGGTCATCGCAGATGTCGGAATATCTTGGTGGCGATGCCGAAGTCCGCGTCACCCATGGCAGCGTATTACAGATTTGGATCCGTCCGCCACAGGCGCCCTCAATTTGGATAAAAGTGCCACTTATCGGCCAAAATGTTTCAGATCTTTCGCCACTCACCCTTTATTTAATGGTGATTGGCGCACTCAGTGTCGCTGGGGGATGGTGGTTTGCTCGCCAGCAAAACCGCCCACTTAGGCGACTACAAAAAGCTGCGATTTCAGTCTCCCGCGGTGAATTTCCCGATCCCTTGCCGCTAAAAGGTTCGAGTGAAATTGTCGAAGTTACCAATGCTTTCAACCAGATGGCACACAGCATGAAGCAACTGGAGCAGGATAGAGCGCTATTGATGGCGGGGATCTCCCACGACTTGCGCACACCGCTCACCCGTATTCGCCTCGCCTCTGAGATGATGGTTGAGGAAGATCAATATCTTAAAGATGGCATAGTCAATGATATCGAAGATATGGACGCCATCATCAGCCAATTTATTGCGTATATTCGCCAAGATCAGGAAACTAGCCGTGAGCTAGGCCAAATCAATAAACTTATTCAAGATGTCGCTCAAGCAGAGGCCAATCGCGCCGGCGAAATTGAAGTGGTGTTAACTGACTGCCCAGAAGCACAATTTCAAGCGATTGCCATTAAACGGGTACTGAGTAATTTAGTCGAAAATGCCTTTCGCTATGGTTCTGGCTGGATCCGCATTAGCTCACAGTTCGATGGCAAGCGTATCGGTTTTAGTGTTGAAGATAATGGACCAGGGATCGATGAGTCGCAAATTACCAAACTATTTCAACCTTTTACCCAAGGTGATATCGCCCGTGGTAGTGTTGGTTCGGGCCTAGGCCTCGCCATTATCAAACGGATTATCGACAGACACCAAGGGCAAATTACCCTCTCCAACCGCGCCGAAGGCGGTTTAAAAGCCCAAGTGTGGCTGCCGCTGGAATAACGCGAGATCACATATTTACAAATCAAATGACAACGCTGACATCCAAGTGAGCACTTGTCATATTAATGTCACCTTAAATTCATAAACTCAGCACAGTTACTGGCTCTGACCATTATGAAGATTGCAAAATGAAAATTTCAACGCTGTCGCTTTCTGCTTCTGCCCTGTTGTTATTGCTCGCGGGATTGCTAGCAGCCGTAGTGCTGTGGAGCAGTGATCAGCGGCAACAAATTGAGCAGCAAACACTTACATTACAAGCTATTCAGCAGGATTTTCTCGTCGGTGTACGCCGCGATCTCGATGGCTATTTAGCCAGTGGCAACGCTAGCCAACTTGAACAAGCGAAAACCAAACTCAGCGCCATTAAAAACCAGCTCACGCAGCTTAACCTCGCAGCCATGGGCGCTACCGACAATGACTTGCAAGCCAGCCTAAGTAGCTTCATTCAAGATTTAGATACCAAGTACCGCGCCGCGGGTAAACTCGCTGGCAACCCTAGGCAACTGCTCGCCCACGCCGAATCTGAAATGCTCGACTATAACCGTCGTCTGGGCAGTTATGCCGATAAAGGCTTAGCCACAAATGCAGTGGTCGCCGAACAATATCTGCAATTGAGCCGCGATTTACCTTCTATCGTCTACCAACTTTCCCAGCTGACCGATGGCTATCTGATCGGTAAAAATCAGCAGCTCAAGGGTATTTTAGACAGCACCAGCAAAGAGCTAAATACGTGGCACGACTCCCTCAGCGCACTGCCGTTAATCGGCGTATATGAACAGCAAGAAGCCGATGAATTTGCACTCGGTGCCAGCGAACCGGAACAAATTGAAATAGGCGAGAGTGACCGCAGTGAACTGCTGAGTCTCGCCAATCGATATAACAAAGAAGTCGCCAATACCCACCAATTACAGCAAACCAACCAAGAGATGCAAGATCAACTCATTCAAGCAATTAGCAATGTGGAACAACAGCTTATTGGCTTAGGTGAGGCTCAGGCAGCAAAGAACCAGCAGCTGAAATATGAGTTACAGCTAATCCTCTACACTATGGTTTCCATCATGGCCTTGTTTGCGATTGGTTATTTAATCCTGCAGCAAAATCGCGTCGTCAAACCGCTAAAACGTCTCAACCAAGCTTTTATGAAATTAAGCGAATCGAACAGCCGCGAGCGTTTAGATATTAATCGTCGCTGCGAGACGGGCCAAATCGCAGGTCATTTCAACCAGTTACTGCACAGGTTTGAACAGGAAGACGAGGCACAGCGCCAGCAAATCACTAAGGTTTCTCAATCATTAAGCCAACTGGTGGCGCGCATTACTCAGCTATCACAACACACAGAGCACACCCAAACGATTGTGGCCGATACGCAAACACAGACCGAGCATATCCGCAGCCTCGCCAATGAGGTGAGCCACACTTCGGCACTTGTGGAAGACAGCGCAGCCGAAACCATGCGCCAAATGCAGTCGAGTCAAGCACAAGCAGAGGCAGTATTGAGCGCAACCGAGCAAACACAAACCGCGGTCGGTCTGTGCCATTCGTCCCTTGAAAGCCTAAATAACTCAGTGACGGATGTATCGAAAATCATTGATGTGATTGGCAATATTGCCGAACAAACTAACTTACTCGCCCTTAATGCTGCCATCGAAGCTGCGCGGGCTGGCGAGCAAGGTCGCGGCTTTGCCGTGGTGGCCGATGAAGTACGTAATTTAAGCCAACGCACCCAAGTGTCTTTGAATGAGATCGTGAAAATTCTGCAACAACTGACCCAATCAAATCATGCCCTCAGTGAGAGTGTCGATGGCATAGCACAGGCCACCAGCAGCCAGAAACTGCGTGCTCAGAGTCTGTGGCAAGTGGCGCAAACGGTGCAAAACCAAGCAAGTGAAATGGCTAATACCGCCAAACAAGGCTCGCTCAATGCCAAAGAGCAAGTCGATTATCTCGATGAATTTGTTCGCACTATGGATAGTTTAAAAGAACAAGCGCAAACCAGTTCACTGCAGAGTGAGGTCATCGCCCAAGAAGTACAGCAGAGTGTAGAAGATATTGAAACCAGCTTGGGGATTGGGCAAAGCCAAATAAACCGTGCGGCCTAAAACCGCACGTTTATTCACTTAATTTCTCTATTTGTGTTTAATCGTCGATTCGACAATTGTGGATATTAGAGCCATCGAACTGACATTCGACATCAACCCATTTGCCTTCAAATGGCGTTAATGAAGCATCAGTCGCTTGATAGCCCCACAAGGTCTTTTGCATCACTAAACCCGACAAATCAAGCTCATTGCTTCGCACTTCAAGGTCAACTTCTTTCACTAACCACTGGTTGTCTGCGAGTTCAACTCCTTCTATTTGAATCCATTTTTGGTCAAGTGTCGCTAAAGTTAAACCGTCATCGAATTGAGTTCTGGCATCAATATCAAATGTAAATCCATTAATTTGTAGCTGATTATTGGTAGTCAGTGTCGCCAGACCTTCTAGCTCGAACTTTTTACCTAAGGTTGGAGGTATTCCACCATTATCATGTGATGTTTCAAATTCAACTTCTCTGGCCCATAAACCCTGCGGCATAGATTGAATATCTACATCGACTAGCTTGCCTTCAACCAAGTTAGCTTGCTTGCCATCTTCAAATTGAGTATTTGTAGTGACATAGAGTCGAGTACGGGCATTAAGCTCAAACTGCGTTTTATCTTGGTTGACCCAAGTAATAGTCCCTTCTAGCTCCATATCATTAAAAGACGCCGTATCTTCCACCTCGACTTCAGAGGCCAAAAATGAAGCACCACTTTGCTGGCCTTCCACTTCAACCCATGCGCCTTCCTGTAAGCTGCCTTCTAAACGTGCGGTGGCATAATTAATCACTGCCGAACCGATATTGAATTGTTGCGCAGCCTTGTTTAATCCAGAGACACGTCCCTCGATTTCAGCAAACGCAAAATTGGGGATAAGGTTTATAGAATTAACCTGCCATTCTCCCATTACCGTTGGATAACCATTTACCGCCACCCAATCGCCTACTTTATACTGAGTCGCGTCCGCTGGTTTAACGACTAAATTAATCCCATTAACGGCAATAGTATTTTGATTAACGGAACTGATTTCACCCACTAGGCTTGGATCTAATATGACATTTTTAGCCTGTTGGCCTTCATTATCAATTTTGACCCTCATCCCCATTTGAATGGCATTTACCTCTAACGGCTGTTGACCATAGTGAATCTTAGCATTAGCAATATTGACATTATATCCGTTGACCGTAATCGAATTATTGTCAGAAGCAATATTTGTTACTGTGCCGTTAATTTTTGCGGGTAACGTAGGTTGTGGAACGATAGGATCGGGTTTAGAGGTATCTGTTGATGAATCATTACCACCGCAACCTGCCAGCAAAATGGCCGTAATACAGACTAAGAGTTTATTCATTTTCTTCCCTATTATGTCTTGTTAAATCAGTGCTGGGCATCTTAGTATGAAGATCGTCAAGCAAATGTGAAGAAATGAATTAACCGATGAAAGTATTAATTGTTGATGATAATCATGATGTTATTGAGACAATCATGGATTATTTAACCCTAGAGGGTATTATTGCCGACTGTGCATATCACGGGGAAAGTGCAATCAATTTAATTCAACAAAACCATTACGATGTCATCATAATGGATATTATGATGCCTAAATTAGACGGTATTAATACGGTCAAAAAACTGCGTGAAGAAATTTATTGTAATACACCGATTATATTTTTAACCGCCAAAGATAGTCTGCAGGATAAAATTGATTCTTTTACATCAGGTGGGGATGATTTTTTAAATAAACCTTTCGCGATGGAAGAATTATGCTTACGACTACATTCACTGCATAATCGTGGCCCACGTTTAGATGTGGGTATTTTGCGCTTCAGTGATATCAGTTTAAATTTGCAAACCCATCAAGTTACCCGTGCTGGTAAAGAAATTAAGCTCAGTAAAATTCAGCGCACCATTCTTTCACTGTTACTAAAACATGCGCCCGCTATCGTGAGTAAAGAGCAATTGGTAGATACAGTATGGGGAGATGATGCACCTTCGAGTGATTCACTTCGCAGCCACATATACAGCTTACGCAGTGCACTCGATAAAGGTTTTTCAGACTCAAAATTAGAGACTATCCATGGCCAAGGTTACCGACTTATCCCCTGAGCATTTTCCGAGTTTATATAAAAAAATCCGCCTCACTTTTTTAGTATTAACTAGCTTGATGTTTGCCATTTTTTGGAGCCTCATTTATATCGCCGAAGAACAAATTGAGAAGATTAGCCTCGAGCAAACGCTGGCCACAGAGACTCGCGAATATCTAAAGAATTATCAAAGGTTTGGTGATAAAGCACAGCTCCCCGATATCAATGAATTGAAAACATATTGGAGCAAAGAGTTTGTACCAGCTTGGCTGCAACCTTATCAAAATACCGGATTTTACGAACATCAACTGGGTGACGAAGATAAACACTTTTTGATATCCGCTCATCCTTCTGGGCAAGGGCTGTTGTATGTGGTTTATAAGGATGACGCGGACGATTTCCTTGATAGCTATGAAGATAGAATGCACATTTTGATCTCTATTATGGGGATCGGTTTGCTCCTGTTTATCATGGCATATGGATTGTATTTTGTACGTCTGCTATCCAGTCCACTTGCTGAGATTGAAAATAAAATCAATCAACTATCACCAAAAAGACCGACATCAACACCGAGTACTTCATACCGTGAAACCCGCCAGATTGAGCAAACCCTATTAAGCAACAAAGCTAAAATTGCCGCCTACTTCACTCGGGAACAAGAATTTAGCCGTTTTGCCTCCCATGAACTACGCACGCCCATTATGGTGATCCAAGGTTCGGTCGAATTGCTCAAAAAAATCCCCAATGCGACAACCGAGGCTCAACAGTTAATGGTCAAAAAAGCCATTACACGTATTGATTACGCAGGGCATCAAATGAAAACGCTCACCGAGGCCTTTTTACTTCTCGGAAAAGAAGACATTGAATCCCAGCACTACAGCCAAATTGATTTAGCACCACGCCTTGAACACATTTTAGCTGAAATGGCGCAGCACTTTGCCAAGCAAGAAATCACCTACAGCTTAACGCTTAAAGATTGCTTGAGCATCAAGGCGCCACTGAGCTTTATTGACATAGTGATAGGTAATTTAATTAAAAATGCTTTCAATTACAGTGCCGGAAACATTGAAATTACGATGCAAAGCAACCAATTATGGATACTGAATCCACTAAGCACTCAAAGTACTGATACTTCAGGCTATGGCTGCGGATTAATTATTATTGAACGTATTTGCGAGCGAATGGGCTGGGCATTTTCAACCCAAAACGATGGTGCTAGCTATCAGGCTTATGTTCAGTTTATAGATAATACCCATTAACTGAAGTTAGCTTGAATAAATAACCTCGTTTTAGCAAATTCTGAGTTGCAAACCCAATCTTCACAACCGCTTCACGCTTGTCTTGGCACTATGCTCGCAACACTGTAATAGCCATTGAGGCTGAGTTACATAAAACCATAGAAAGGACAAACAGATGAATAAAATGACTCTTACCGTTTTCGCAATGGCACTTTCATTCACGACTATGGCCAGCCAAGCAGGCTTTCAACCTACAACGGGTGAACCTCAAATACAGGGTGGCTTCCAAGGGCCGAGCGCAAGACAAGTGATTCATGATGTGGTGAGCGCGCTCAATGCCAGTGATGACGCCCAAATTGAGTTAACGGGCCATATCATTTCTTCCATTGGACATGATGATTATATTTTCCGTGACGCTACGGGTGATATTAAGGTCGAAATTGATGATGATTTATGGCGCGGCAACACAGTAACACCTGAGACTCAGGTCATTATTCGTGGTGAAGTGGATAAAGATTGGTCTGAAGTGACCATAGATGCAGACAACATTCAAATCATACAATAAATTGATTTTGTTAAAGCCAGCCAATGAATGGCTGGCTTTGGTCACATCCAAACTTCATGTCTTAAATACGCTTAGATAGCAGCCAAAACAACTTCAGCTTTACTGGCTTCAAAAGCCTTTGGCTCTTCTACATTCAGTAGAGTCACTACACCATTATCGATGATCATGGCATAACGTTGTGAACGCACGCCACCAAAACCGGCAGTATCCATCTCTAAACCTAAGGCTTTAGTAAAGCTGGCATCGCCATCGGCTAACATCATTAATTCAGAGGCATTTTGTGCTTCGCCCCACGCTTTCATCACAAAGGCATCGTTCACAGCAACACAGGCAATCAAATCCACGCCTTTCGCTTTAAATTGATCGGCTAATACCACATAGCCAGGTAAATGCGCTTCAGAACACGTTGGAGTAAAAGCACCTGGCACTGCAAACAATACGACTTTTTTACCCGCGAACAATTCGGTAACTTGGTGATTCACCATGCCATCTTTAGTCAGTTGACCTAATGTGGCAGCAGGTAATGTTTGACCTTGAGCAATCATGTCTTTCTCCATTTAGTTAAAATAACTCATCCATACTAGCCCTATTTACCGCAGATAAACACCGAGAGAAATAAGGGCGATTAGGCTCGAGTTCGATTCAACCGCAGCCCCGCACACAAACTAAGACATAACAAACCTAATACTGAGAAGGCGCCGCCACTTTCCTCAACAACGATAATGTCGGGCTCTCTGTCTCGATCGCTACTCTCCAATGGCAGCGCATACAAACTATCGGTCTCATCGGCGCTAATGGTCGCAACAATATCGCTGTAACCCACTTCATACACATCAATCAACACATCATAGTGATCCGTCGCATAACCCGTGTAGAGCGTGGTCAACACTTCGTAATCGTCCTGTGTCGAATCGCCGTAAATGGTAAATACGTCTGTGGTGTAGTAATGCACCCAAGGGCCACCATCACGACTGAGATAAAGCTCGGCAAATAAATCAGCTCTTTCATTAAGATATGCACCATTGACATCAACGTCGAAGGTCACGCTAAACGTTTGATAAAAACCATCGTAGTCAAAGTCTTCAAACAAACGACTGCTGGCATCAAAAATCGAAAAGCTGTGATACACAGGTGCGCGGTAGGGATCTTCACTGGTCGCGCTCGAACTCGGAATCCCTTGGCTCGCATGTTTCGCAGTTACTTGCTCACGCGTCATAGGCGAGGCGCCCATAAGTTGCACTCGGTTTGTCGTCGGCGCTTTGGATGATAAGGCTGCTGGCGCCAAGGATTTCACGGCCGCAGCGGCGACTTCAGTGACATTTTTTGCGGGCGCGGCATGTTGTAACAAAGCTAAAGCTTGTTGTTCCTGCTCAGCAGCTTGCTCGCTATTTTCTGCTTTTTTGGCAATACCAACGCTGGCTGCAGTAAATGGCGTTAAGCTTTGCGATGACTCCAGTTCGCGGGGCTGAGCGCTAGCGACAGATGACGCTAAAAACAGCGCAGCAATAGCCGTTGCCATAAACAGCTTAATATTAACTTTGGCTGCCATATCTTGCTTATTGAGTATGTTCATCTTGAATATCCTATGGATAACCCGTTCAAATTGGAGCTATTAAAGTGCAATGAAGGTGAACATAAGCTGAACATCAACGCCCACTGTTCTCAGCCAGAAGATACGTTCAGCCCGAGTTCATCTGGAATGGGTAACACTCACAAAACTTAAACGATACAAGCGCGAGCATAGAGATAGACTCGCCAACAGAACTTCAGTTCTGTCACGAATAACAAAATAACTGCCAGAGTTAATTTTGAAGGAATTGTGCCAACCAATTGGCTGATCTCTATGTGTTTGTTAAGGTGATGAGGTATTCTTAGTCGACTCGATAAGTTATCCATCTCACTCATTAACTTAAGATCGCTGAACATTGCGGGTACCCGATATGAAACTTGGTTTGACCTTGGCCCTAATCACTTGCTTATCAGCCTCCTTTGGTTGCATAGCAAGTAATGATAGACATGATGATCGCAATCAGCCTCGTAACCAAGGTGCGAAGAATGAGCAGCGCCGTCTAGCGGTCAATAGCCCTGATCAAGCGGTGGCAATGGCGCAACGACAATTTCAAGGCAAAGTATTGAGCGTACAATCCAGCGGATCGGGATATCGTATTAAAATCCTCAATAATGATGGCCAAGTATTTTCTGTTTCAGTAGATGCCGCAACGGGCCGAGTCTCGAGGAACTAACGATGCGATTGTTACTAGTTGAAGATGATATAGAACTACAGACTAACTTAAAGCAACATCTCCTCGATGCCCATTACAGTATCGATGTGGCGAGTGATGGTGAAGAAGGCTTATTTCAAGCGCTCGAATACAACTATGATGCAGCAATTATCGATGTAGGTTTACCTAAACTCGATGGTATCGCCTTGATCCGTAGCGTGCGTGAACAAAAACGCGACTTTCCTATCCTGATTTTAACCGCAAGGGACAGTTGGCAAGATAAGGTTGAAGGACTCGATGCCGGTGCCGACGACTATCTGACGAAACCTTTCCATCCCCAAGAACTCATCGCACGACTAAAAGCCCTGATCCGTCGCTCCGCCGGTAAGGCCAGCCCCCTGATCTACAACGGCCCCTTTAGCCTTAACACCAGCAGTCTAGAAGTACATAAAGGCGAAGAACTGGTTAATCTCAGTGGTTCTGAATACAAGTTATTCGAATTTTTTATGTTGCATCAAGGCGAAGTCAAATCAAAAACTGTACTCACAGAGCATATTTACGATCAGGATTTTGATTTAGATTCTAACGTTATCGAAGTCTTTATCCGCCGGTTACGCAAAAAACTCGACCCAGATAATCAATACAACTTAATTGAAACTCTGCGCGGCCAAGGTTATCGCCTAAAAGCGTTAACGTCCGGGCAAGCAGCCGATGAGTAAACGCGCCATGGCGTGGCAAGTGTTGAACTCCCTAAAAGCACGCTTAGTTGCCAGCGCGCTATTATTTATCTTAGTGTTATTACCCTTGATCGGCGTTGCCTTAAACGATGCCTTTACTGAACAAGTTAAAAGCGCAACCAAGAATGAACTCAGTGCCTATGTCTATTCGATACTCGCGGTGACTGAAGTCGAGAATAAACAAATCTCTATCCCAGAATTAGTACTCGAAAATCGTTTTAACCTCATTCAATCAGGGCTGTATGCCATTGCGACCACTGAAGATGCCAGCGGCAAAAAAACGATCGTGTGGCATTCGCAATCTTTTATGGGGATTACGCCACCGCCACATTTTACCATCCCAGCCACGGGTCAAAGCGCATTTGAGCAAATTGAGCTCGCCGATCAACTCCATTTGATTTATAGCTTTAGTGTCAGTTTTGCCAGCCAAAATCAAAACGTGCCAGTGACAATCCACATCATTAAAGATGAGCGAGAATTTCAGCAGCAAATTGATCAGTTTAATCAACAGCTTTGGACTTGGCTGCTGATCTTAATGTTAGTCATGTTAGTGTTTCAATTGAGTTGGTTACTGTGGACGTTGCGGCCTTTAGCACGCTTTACCCAAGAGCTACATTCCGTCGAGCAAGGTAAGTCGATGCAGCTAAGTAGCCAGTACCCCACTGAATTACAAGCGGTTGCTCGGCAGCTTAATATTTTGCTCAATACCGAACAAACCCAACGAAAACGCTATCGTAATGCCTTGGCCGACCTAGCCCATAGCCTCAAAACACCACTGGCGGTGATCAAGAGTCAGGCCGACTTAAGCGAATCCTCCAGTGAGCAAGTATCAGTGATCAGCAGGATCATTGGCCACCAGCTAAAACGCGCCCAAACCGCAGCGGCGGCCTCGTGGCATTTAGGTATTCGTGTCGATGAAGTCGCCGCTAAGTTATTACGCACATTAGCTAAAATTTATCGAGAGCCACAAATCAATCTCAGCGGCGAGATGGTAGAACACGCAGTATTCAAGGGGGATGAAGCAGATCTGACTGAAATTCTAGGCAATTTACTCGACAACGCCTGTAAAGCCGCGAAGTCTACGGTGACATTAACGGTCACAGGCGATGCCTATCAACTGCTAATCTGTATCGAAGATGATGGCCCAGGGATCAGTGAAGCCCTGCAAAATCAAATCTTTGAACGTGGTATTCGCGCAGACTCCTACCTTCAAGGTAATGGTATTGGGCTTGCTATCGTGCGCGATTTAGTCGACAGCTATAACGGCAGAATTTCTATCTCTCGCTCAGAAACCTTAGGTGGTGCCAAATTTAGCATCAGCTTTGCACACTCAGTTTAAGTCTTTATTTTCAATGTGATAGATTTATTACTTCTCTTAAAACTTGGCTATAAATATTTAACCGCAAAACACTTTCAGCTTATGTTCATATTCACACGCCTAATATGCCCATAACATCCTCGAACAGGATTATTGGAGCAAACCATGAACAGACTACATCGATGGAATTGGCTAGTGTTAACGGCGGCATTAGTGGCCTTGCCTTTCACTACCACAGCACAGGCTGCAGGCATATCTGCGAGCCAAGGATCGAGCACAGCGGCAAGCCAAGCCGAACTCGAACAAATGCTGGCGCCTATTGCCCTGTATCCCGATAGCTTATTGACCCACATACTTATTGCCTCAACTTATCCACTCGAAATAGTGCAGGCACAGCGTTGGTTAACCCAGCGCCCCAAATCATCGATCGACCAAATTATGTCGCAAGCCGAAGATCAGGACTGGGACCCGAGCGTCAAAGCCTTGCTGGCCTTCCCGACGCTGCTGCAAAAAATGAGTGAAGATCTCGAATGGACTCAAAGACTCGGTGAAGCCTTCTTAGAAGATGAAGGCCAAGTGATGAACAGCATTCAGTCCCTAAGACAACAGGCTGATAAAGCGAATAGCTTAGCAGACATGGATAACATGGCAATTACACGCGCCAACAATCAGATCATCATAGAACCCGCTAAGCGAGAAATCGTCTACGTCCCCTATTACGATCCACGCGTGGTTTACGGCACATGGCGTTGGGGTGTGGCTTATCCTCCTGTATATTGGGAATTTGGCGGCTATGCTGGCTATCCCTATCGTCCGAGTCATAACCATTTCTACTGGTCACCGGGCATCCATATTTCCTTTAACTACTTCTTCAGTTCGTTCCACTGGCACAACCATAAAGTGGTGGTGATCGACTATCGCCATTCACACCGATATCGCCCACGGGAAAGATACAGTGTTAGCCATGGCGCACAACCTTGGAAACATAAACCCGAACATAGACGCGGTGTGAGTTATCACAATCCAGTGGTGAAACAACGCTATTACCATGATGATAAATATCGCGGCAGAGATTCACACTCAAGCGGCAGTAAACAGCACTTCAATAGCCAATATTCGAAGTCTAAAGAACGCCAAGATACCCATAGTAATCTGGGTAATATGAGTAATCAGGGCAATAAAAGTCGTGATAATAAAGACTATCACAACGTCAGCCGTGAACGTGATAACCGCACGCCGAGTTATCAGAAAACACAAGCCGAGTTAAAGGAGCGTCGCGCAGCGACTATGGTACAAACACCAACCCACAAGGAGCGTAATGACATGCAATCAAGACCCGTGCAGTCAAAACCAATGTCATCAAAGGAGCCTCAGCAAAGGCAATACCAAACTCGGGAGTCACAGCCGCGTAATATCGATCAACAAAGGGCACAGTCACAAAGGCAAGAAAAACCAAGAACTATGACCCCAAGAGTTGAAACGCCACGACCTGAAACAAGACGTACAGAGCCACAACGGATTGAACAACCAAGACAAGCGGCGCCTAGACAACACGAAGAAGTGAGAGTGAGACAAAGTGAGCCACGCCAAAATGCGCAAACCGCTCGCTCGGTAGAACATAACCAAGGTCGATCAACTCAAAGCCAAGAACGCCGTCATAGGGAATGATCCCGCTATGGCCGCAGTAAAACAAAGAGCGCAGTTATCTGCGCTCTTTGTTTTTTAAGTCACTTATTTTTAAATCGCTTAGAACTTCAAGGTCAAGGACTGACCTTCTCCCATTCCCTGCCACTCAACACTCAAATCCATAATCTCATTGAGAATATGATCAAAATCTGTTTGGTTAACAGTAGGAACGGCTAAGTCTCGACTGCTGCAGGCTTGCTCTAACAGATAAATAAAGCCGTCATAGGTTGGCGTTTCACCCGACCACAGTAGCGACTGCAGGGTCTCAACTATGGATTCGGTTTGCCACACCTCCGTTTTATCAGCGATGGCGCGGGAGGTTTCATTATGCTCTAAGGTAAAGCTGATATCGGCGCCAGCTCTGATCTGCGAGAAGAAAGCGCCTTGAATATGCAGGCGTTTTTCAACCACATAGTGGATCATATCGTGAGGTGCTATACCTTGTTCTGGCATTTGGGTTTGGGTCGCACTACCGTCCATGCGCACACAGCGCAACTGGCCATAACGCTGAGTACCTTTAGTGAAGATGACTTGCATAAAACCATCCTTAGTATTTTGATTAACGCATGCATAATGCGAACTCAAGTATAGTCCAACTCTGCGCCAGCATTAGAAAAACAACAACACTCTGCCGTTATAAATTACGCTGGATAAAGCGGAAACACTCTTCTGCCGCTAAGGGTTTACTAAAGTAAAACCCTTGCACTAAGTCGCACCCCATGCTCGACAATAATACCAATTGCGCCTCGTTTTCAACCCCTTCAGCGACCACAGTTAACCCCAATTCATGGGACATAGAAATAGTTGCAGCGCTAATGGCTGCATCGTTTGAGTCGGTCTCAATATCCTTCACAAAGGATCGGTCGAGCTTTAACCTGTCTAAGGGCAAGAGTTTCAAATAGGATAAAGAGGAATATCCTGTACCAAAATCATCGATAGCGAGCTCGATACCATGTTGGCGCAATTCCGCTAATAGGCGCGCATTCTGCCCAGGATATTGCATCGCCACACTCTCGGTAATCTCCAGCTCCAGTGCGCCTTTGCCCAACTTATGCTTCACCAGCACATTGGTAATATCGGCGACTATCGTATCCTTACGGAGTTGATGCGCTGACAGATTCACTGCCATTCGCAACTCAGTGGCACCCGCAGCGCGCCAGACAGCAAGCTGCGCCATCGCCGTTTCTAACACCCATTGGCCAATTGGGATGATCATGTCGATCTCTTCGGCAATGGGAATAAAGCGGTCAGGCGCTATCATGCCAAATTCGGGATGCTGCCAGCGCACAAGCGCTTCGACACTGACCACTTGCCCGCTTCTAATATCAATTTGTGGTTGATAATGCAGTCGTAATTCGTCGTTTGCTAACACTTGCCTCAGGCCAGTTTCAATATGCTGGCGCTCAGTGATCAAAGTGTTCATCGCCGCAGTAAAGAATTGATAGTTATTGCGTCCCGCCGATTTGGCGCGGTACATGGCCATATCGGCGTTTTTCATTAGGGCTTCAACACTGTCACCATCGGTCGGGAATAAACTGATGCCTATACTTGGCGATGAATGTAATGCTTGATTATTAATGATATAGGTTTGACTCAAACCACTGCGCAGCGCCTCGGCTAAACTGGCCACCTTATCATGGTTCGTATTAGATAATGCGACCACAAACTCATCGCCACCCAGACGCGCCACAGTGTCAGTATCACCAACAATGTTTTTCAAACGACGCGCGACCTCTAACAAGAGTTGATCGCCCACATGATGCCCCAAGGTGTCGTTGATATTTTTAAAATGGTCCATGTCGATAAACATCACCGCAATTTGGCTGTCGGATGCCAGCGCCTCCCTGAATACCACTTCGAGGCGCGACTGCAAGCTGAGTCGATTAGGCAGTAGCGTCAAAGAATCATGGTGGGCGAGGAAATGAATGCGTTCCTCACTGACTTTACGCTCGCTGATATCGGTAAAGCTGCCGATGTAATGGCTCACAGCACCTGCGTCATCGCGCACCACAGACATCATCAACCATTTAGGGAAATCGTAACCATGCTTATGCCTGTCCCAAACTTCACCTTGCCAGAAACCTGTTTGTTCTAGGGCAGCACGCACTTGAGGGTCAATACCTTTGTCGGTACGTTCTGCCTCTAAAAAGCGGCAGTTTTTACCAATGATTTCTTCTCGGGAATAACCGGTGATCTGAGAAAACGCACTATTCACATCCACAATAATGTCGTTGGCATCCATGATAGTGATGCCTTCACCACTCTGCTGGAACACCTGCGCCAATAGATTTACCCGCGCAACGGTGCGCTCCTGCTCGGTAATATCTTCAACGATAAAGAGAATAAGCTGCTCACCATCGGCGCCTGTGACTAACGCACCATTAAGGCGCACTGCCACTAACTGGCCATTCTTATGCACATAATGCTTCTGATAGGGGCCATAACGACGGGTTTGCTTTAGGCGTTCTAATTGCTCAGTTTCACTTAATTGATAACGCTTTGGCGTGAGATCCCAAGGGTCAAGCTGATTTAACTCATCGAGTGAGTAACCCGTCATGGCTTCGAATGCGGGATTAATCGCCACAAACTGACCATCATCTAAACGTTTAAGCACATGCCCTACAGGCGCCTTATCAAACAAATTACGATATCTTTGCTCGCTTTGTACCAAGGTAGCCTGAAAAGCCTGACGACGGGCAATTTCCTTCGACAAGGCCATGGTTTTTTCAGTCACTTTCTCGGCAATACGTTGGCGCTCGCCGGAGGAAACCAGCGTCATACCGCCCACAACGGCACAAGTGATAAAGGCGAGGAGCAACATAAGTAACGATAAGCTAAAAGTATCGCCCATCAGCACTGCATAGGATTGATAAATCACTATGTGCCAATGCCGATCTGCAAGCAGCAGGTTTGCTTGAAAATACTGGCCGGTTTTATCGCTAAATAGCTTGCTGCTAAATGCGGGAAATGACTTCTGGGTATTGCTGTAAAGCAATGCACCGCCCGCACTCATGTCGGAGAGTTTCCACTGCAATCCCTTTACGCTCTCAACATCATTAATAATGCTTTGCAAATCAATCACAGCTGAACAAAATCCTGAGATTTTACCCAGCCGATCGAACGAGGGCGCTAGAAGCAAGGTGCCACCTGGGCCATTGGGATCTTGTGCTAATTGGATCTTCGCCGTCATCACAGGCGCTAAGGTCGCGCGCACTTTAGCAATGGCAGCGGCTCGTATTGGTTCACTATTGAGATCTAATCCCAATGCCGCTTCATTACCTATGAGTGGCTGAATATACATCACAGGGACTAGCCAACCATCAGTATTCGCCTGCCAGCCTTCGGGACGAGTCACTTTGTAGGAACCACCAACCACAGAACGAATGGATGCCTCAAAACTTTGCTGATCGGCTGCCGCCACAAGTGGTGACCAAGACCAAGCTCTAAAGCCATCCTTCATCAACATATTGCGTTTGCCAAACTGTACAAACTCATCCTCAGAAACCTGCTCGCTATTATCGAACAAGCTTGCTAAGGCAACAATTTGTTGGAGGTTAGCATCTTGAAAACTTTCAATATTGCTAATAATCGCATTAGATTGAATCTGAAACTTATCCTGCAACTGTTGGCGCTGATTCATATCCGAGTAGTAATAAATCCCCACGCAGAATAAAAAGCCCACCAGCAGGGGAACACCCGTCTGAATGCGGCGAGCACGCCAGATAGCTCGCTTATCAAATAACAACATAGTCAAAGGAATAAAGATCACGGCGCCGAGCAAATCTCCTATCCACCAATTCACTAAACTTCCCAGTAAATCGGATGGCGGAATCGTACCGTTGATCACTAAGGCACTGTTGCCAAAAACGGTCGCCACAATACAAGTAAAGGCTAAGCTCAAGCAGGATTTAATGACGGTATTGGGATTATCTAAGGTGAATAAATGATCGACCCGTCCCAGAATATGGGCAGAAAGCACAGCCTGTATGCAAGACCCAATCGAGATAGCAAAGGGTAACCAGCCCCAATGGATATGCCCGCCAATATTGATGTTGATCAGTAGCGAACCAATAAATACCCCCACCCAAGGGACATATTCTTTCCACAGGATACAGGCAGCAATGGCAATCCCTGCGGCAGGCCAAATGGCAGCTGAATATCCTGGTGGCAACGCAATCATCAAGCCTAGTTTACCTACAATTATGTAAGCTAAGGCGATGAAAATGTTTACCTTAAGGTATGGGGTAATTGACTTTATGTGTAATCCTTTAAACTGCCATAGTTACAATATTCAGAATCATAATGCCCTACTCGTTAACTCAATCTCAAGTAGATATCTGGGCAGTAATAAAATCACAGTCTAATAATCGTTTTACCTAATGTAAATAGCGTAAATGACTGACACGACCATTGTTTTAACTTGATGTTTTTATTTGAGATGCCCATCTAAATTCCGCTTAGTCAAACTTTACTCGCATTAAAAATAAGCATGTAAACATGTGCGCATGAGTCAGAGAAAACAGCAGCGCTATTCGGCACGCCTAAAAAGTAAATGTTGGCTAACACCCGCAAGTTTATCGAGGTATTCATCCACCCCATGACTTAGCCAATACATCAACTTTAGCCAAAACAAATAAATGAAGCGCCTCACACATTTTTATTTTATGAGAACCAAATCAGTTAAATTCCGGTTAATTTTGTAAATTTATTTCTTTAATTTGGTTTTAATTAAGGTTTTTTTAACGCTTAAGCCCTTTTACCGTGGGGATCCGCTTTCAATCAATAGCCGCTTCTTGGTATCCTCCTGCCGCATAAAAAAGTTGCATGCTGAATATTTTTTGTTCTGCCAACTGACTCCTTTTCCCGTTCAGCCGGACCCGTTAATTGAAATTAGCTCTTAGCCAATTCATTGTTGAAAGATTGAACCTAACTATTCGGCTTTCAGCCTTTAGCATGACAAATCTAACCCTGTTTTTCGGGTTATTGTTTGTGCTGCCTATTGCTGACATTTTATCCGTGTTGATCGGCGGTTGTGTCGATATTAGTGAATTAATCAGCCTCAGCAATGGCTTTTTAGTCGAGTTTATCGGCGCCAGTCTGTTCAGCCTATTATTGCTCAACCCCCTCGTTATTCTGCAGTTATGGCATTTAATCAACTGCTGCTTCAAATTTTTCAATCATCTCAATTTAACTAACGCCTCACTTTTTTTAGCACCCCCAAGGCTAAAATCCCTCGAACATACCGCCCACGGTTGTCGCGCTCCGCCATTTTAACCCTCTGTTTTTAAATTCAAATTAAGCATTAAGCGCTGAAAGCGGATCTTAGATTAGCCTCGGAATGGCGGCACATTGTTGTGTCATGCCTCTTGGGTCTCAGGATTTGCGCTCAGATAACGCCGCTTAGTGCGACTGCCGGTTAACGCTTGGCAGAGTTGTAAACCTTAGGGTTAGAGGAATCTTCCTTTGTTAATTCGAAAATTAAGTAAAGCAGCAATCGCGGCAGTAGCACTCATGCTCGCGGGTTGTGATGGCGGTGTGTTGGACCCTAAGGGCCAAATCGGTATCGATGAAAAACACCTGATTATCGTCGCCACCCTACTCATGCTCATTGTCGTTATCCCTGTGATTGCCATGACATTGTACTTCGCGTGGAAATACCGCGATGGCCGTGATCAGGAAATCTATGCGCCTAAATGGGCACACTCAACGGCGATTGAAACCGTAGTGTGGATAGTGCCGATTGTGATCGTGATAGTGCTAGGTGTGATCACTTGGGGTTCGACCCATGATCTTGATCCATATAAACCTTTAGAACACGAAGCGAAACCCGTCACGGTTGAAGTGGTGTCGCTGGACTGGAAATGGTTATTCATTTATCCAGAACAAGGCGTGGCATCGGTCAATGAGTTGGCGTTCCCAGCCAATGTGCCGGTGAACTTTAAGATCACCTCTGACACTGCGATGAACTCCTTCTTCATCCCGCAGTTAGGCAGCCAGATTTATTCTATGGCGGGCATGACCACTAAGTTGCATTTAATCGCTAACGAGCCAGGCACCTTCGACGGTATCTCGGCTAACTACAGCGGTGCTGGATTTGCGGGCATGAAGTTTAAAGCGATTGCCACTCAAACACCTGCCGACTTTGAGGCATGGGTAGCCAAGTTAAAACAACAGGGCAAGACATTGGACTCAGCGGCCTATGCCACACTGGCTAAACCGAGTGAATACAATCCAGTTGAATACTTTGGCTCAGTGAGCAAAGGGATGTTTGACCAAATCGTGATGCAATACATGCACATGGACTCACATGAGGGCATGAAAGGTCACGAAGGAATGGACATGCACGCAGGCATGGAACACATGGGCACTGAGCACACATCTGACATGGCAGACATGAAAGGTATGCACGACATGGCACATATGGCAGGCGAGCACGCGATGGAAAATACACAGAACATGGCCGACATGGATAGCTCAACACCTTCTGTACCGTCATTAACACAAGACTCATCCACAGAACCTTCATCCTTAGAGCACTCATCCACTCATAAAGTGGAGGCGGAGTAATCATGTCATTTCTCGGTAAATTAAGCTTAGATGCGATTCCGTATCACGAGCCCATCATCATGGTGACCCTAGCGGTCGTCGCAGTGGTAGGTTTGTATATCGCAGCCTTGATCACTAAACACAAAAAATGGAGTGTACTCTGGAATAATTGGTTAACCTCAGTTGACCATAAACGCCTCGGTATCATGTACATAGTGTTGGCTTTGGTGATGCTTATTCGTGGCTTCTCCGATGCCATTATGATGCGCACCCAGCAAGCACTTGCCACCAACGGCGCCGCAGGTTATCTGCCGCCAGAACATTACGACCAGATCTTCACCGCCCACGGCGTGATCATGATTATCTTTATGGCGATGCCATTTATGATAGGTCTAATGAACTTAGTAGTGCCGCTGCAGATTGGCGCACGCGACGTTGCCTTCCCCTTCTTGAATAACCTCAGTTTCTGGCTGACCGCCTCTGGCGCTGTGCTGATCAATATTTCATTGGGTTTAGGTGAATTTGCTAAGACAGGTTGGGTGGCGTATCCCCCCCTCTCAGAGCTGGCTTACAGTCCGGGGGTTGGAGTCGATTACTATATCTGGGCACTGCAGATTTCGGGCATAGGGACGACCTTAACCGGGGTGAACTTTATCGCCACCGTACTTAAGATGCGTGCCCCAGGCATGAAGCTGATGCAAATGCCAATCTTCACTTGGACTTGTACGTGGGCGAACATATTGATCGTCGCGTCATTCCCTATCTTAACCGCCGTGTTAGCCATGTTAACGCTCGACCGTTACATGGATTTCCACTTTTTCACCAATGACGGTGGCGGTAACGCCATGATGTATATCAACCTATTTTGGGCGTGGGGACATCCTGAAGTTTACATCCTGATTTTGCCTGCTTTTGGTATTTTCTCCGAGGTGATCTCAACCTTTACGGCTAAGCGTTTGTTCGGTTACACCTCTATGGTGTGGGCGAGCGGTGCGATTTCAATTTTAGGTTTCATCGTTTGGTTACACCACTTCTTCACTATGGGCTCCAGTGCCAACGTCAACGCCTTCTTCGGGGTGATGACTATGGTGATTGCGGTTCCAACCGGGGTAAAACTGTTTAACTGGTTGTTCACTATCTACCGTGGCCGCCTAAAGTTAACTGTACCTGTGTTGTGGACACTAGGCTTTATGGTGACTTTCACCATAGGCGGTATGACAGGTGTGCTATTAGCCTTACCAGGAGCCGATTACGTTCTACATAACAGTTTGTTTTTAATCGCGCATTTCCATAACACTATTATTGGCGGTGCGGTATTTGGTTACTTAGCTGGCTTTGCTTACTGGTTCCCTAAAGCGACAGGTTTCCACTTGAATGAGCGTTTAGGTAAAGCGTCATTCTGGTGCTGGCAAATCGGTTTCTACGTGGCCTTTATGCCGCTGTACGTACTGGGCTTTATGGGTATGACGCGCCGAATTAGTCATACGGATAACCCGGCATGGAACCTGTGGATCTACTTAGCCGCCGTGGGTGCTTGCATCATCATGGTTGGTATCATTCTGCAGTTTATCCAACTGTACGTGAGTATCCGTGACCGCGACCAAAACCGCGATACTACGGGCGATCCATGGAATGGCCATACGTTAGAGTGGTCAACCGCTTCACCACCACAGTTCTATAACTTCGCTAAGCTGCCACAGGTTGCTGATATCGATGCCTTTACCGATGCGAAAGAAAAAGGCTTGGCTTATCAAGGCCTCAAACACTATCAGCCAATCCATATGCCGAAAAATACCTCAAGCGGTATCTTAATGGCGCTGGGAATCACTGCCGCAGGTTTTGCCGCTATTTGGCACATTCTGTGGTTAGCCATTGTGGGCTTAGTGGGCGCGTTTATCGTGTTCTTATTCCGTGCCTATAACAATGACGTCGACTATTACGTGCAACCCGATGAAGTGGCTCGCATTGAAAATGCCCACTTAAACAATGTAGTAAGGGGCTGATATGAGTATTGCAATCCCAGCAGATTTAGAAGTAGCTCACGCAGAAGATCATCACGAACACCATGATACGAGTGGCAACACCCTGTTTGGTTTTTGGATTTACCTGATGACCGACTGCATTTTGTTTGCCTCGGTTTTCGCAACCTATGCTGTGCTCTACATGAACACGGACGGTGGCGTTTCGGGTAAAGACATTTTCGAATTGGACTTTGTGCTGATCGAAACTGCCGCCCTGCTCGTTAGTAGTATTACCTATGGCATGGCGCTAATTTTTGCTAAGCGCCACAACAAAGCCGCGACCTTGGCTTGGTTACTCGTGACCTTCGCCCTCGGTTGTGTGTTTATCGGGATGGAAGTCTATGAGTTCCATCACCTGATTGAACATGGCAATGGCCCGCAGCGCAGCGCTTTCCTGTCGTCCTTCTTCACCCTTGTCGGTATGCACGGTTTGCACGTGACCGCAGGTCTGATTTGGATGGCGATCATGATGATTGAAGTGGCGAAAACCGGTTTAGGTCATCGCAGCATCACCCGCCTGAGCTGCTTAAGCCTGTTCTGGCATTTCCTCGACATAGTGTGGATTTGTGTATTCACGGTCGTGTATTTATTGGGAGCACTGTAATGAGCGCACATAGTCATACTGATAAGCATAGCCATGGCACTGACGATCTGGCCGCGAGCATTAAGTCATATCTAATGGGCTTTGTGCTGTCAGTGATATTAACCGCCATTCCATTTTGGGCCGTAATGACCCATCACTTCGAGAAAGCGACCACCCTTAGCTTAGTGCTAGTGATGGCGATAGTGCAGATAGTGGTACATCTTAAGTACTTCTTGCACTTAGATTTCTCGAAAGAAGGCAAAGTGAATACCTTCTCCTTCCTGTTTACCGCCCTGATTATTGTCATGGTCGTCGGCTTGTCGGTGTGGATCATACTCGAAGCCAACGCTTTGATGATGTAACGAGAAACAGTCTATGCAAACACAAGACAGATTTATGTCACCGCAATGGAAAGCACGCTTCAAAGGGTATGTGCAGGTCACTAAGCCTGGCATCATTTTCGGGAATCTGATTTCCGTTGCTGGCGGTTTTTTATTAGCCGCCAAAGGCGACGTAAATTGGGTCTTGATGCTGGCGAGCTTAGTGGGATTGTCCTTGGTCGTAGCCTCGGGTTGCGCAATCAATAACTGTATTGACCGTGATATCGACGCCAAGATGCAGCGAACCTGCAAACGCGTGACCGTCACGGGCGAAATTGCCGTGGGTAACGTACTCGCGTTTGGACTCGCCTTAGGTGTGTTAGGCTTTAGCATCTTAGCCTTGTTTACCAATGCATTAGCCCTGCTATTTGCCGTTATTGGTTACATCGTTTATGTGGGGGTTTATAGCCTCTACATGAAACGTAACTCAGTGTATGGCACTTTAGTTGGCAGCTTCTCGGGCGCAGTACCGCCCGTGGTTGGCTATTGCAGTGTGACAGGGCAAATGGACATGGGCGCGGCTATTTTGCTGTTGATGTTCAGCCTATGGCAGATGCCACATTCCTATGCCATCGCGATTTTCCGTTTTAATGACTATGCGGCAGCCAATATTCCTGTGCTACCGGTTGCAGAAGGCATGACCAAAGCAAAACTGCATATCGTGCTTTATATTGCCGTGTTCGCCTTAGTCAGTGCGCTGTTGCCACTCGCGGGTTACACAGGTATCGCCTTTATGGCGGTCACCTGCGCAACCAGCCTGTGGTGGCTTGCCATGGCATTAAAAGGTTATCGCCACGGCGTCGACATGCAACGCTGGGCTCGCCAAGTGTTTGGTTTTTCAATCATCACTATTACGGCGCTCAGTGTGACTATGGCGCTCGACTTCCAAGTTGTGAGTCAGGCACCACTACTCACTTTAGTGAAGTAAATCCTAAGCTTTCAGCTACTTGTCTAGACCTGAAATAAGTTGATAATACAAAAGCGCTAACCTAGATTAGCGCTTTTTTTCTACCTTAAAACAGCCCCTGATGTATCACTTCTAAGTGAACATCATTCGCCACCACATACCGGGTAGGCTAGTAAAACCTGTCGTATAGTGTTTTAGCTCACCCTCTTTAAAGATCATAATGGTTGGCGTCGCCTGCAATGACCAATCACGGGCAATCTTGCTGTCACTATCGTTAATAGTGTCAAAGCCATAGCCTTGATGCTGAAGATATTTTCTCAGTTTCTCATCCTCCCCCGAATTCATGGCAACCGTCACCACGGGGTAATAGGCCGACATTTGATTGACTGCCGGGCTGACAAAATTACACACAGGGCACCAAGTGCCCCAGAAGTACACTAATACCGCCTGATCTTGACTTAACGTGGCAATATCAAGCGCTTCCCCTGCCAACGTCGTCCCTTGGAGCTGCGGCAAATTATCCCGCGGGATATCTTTGCCGCGCCAGATGTCCATCACGCTGGTAACGATAAGAGCAATGAGCAGCCAAAGTGCCAGCTGCTTAATCCAGCCCAATATGCGTTTAGGTAAAGATGTCGAAACCTGTTCGGCGCTCATATTTTCAGTTTCCTTTGGCGGCATCTTAACTGCTCTTCTGCGTCTTATCTTTAGCGGCAATCGCGGCTTCAAGCTGCTCTTTTAACACTTCGTAAGGCACTAATCCGGGAATAAGCGTATCGGCCACTATCATACTTGGAGTGCCACCTATACCTAACTCATTCATTAAATTAACATTGTTATCTACCATTTTAGCGACGCGCTCATCTGTGTTGCCGACCCAGCGCTCGGTTGCCGTCAGTTTAGCGACCTTAGCGATGGCGGCGGCATCGAGTCCACGCGGACTCGACATCAACATATCTTTCACCTTGAGATACTTTTCAGGCTCGTTTAACCAAACCGTTTGGGCAAAATCGACTGCCATTTTGGAGCCTTCGCCCTGCAGCGGCACCATTTTAACTATGATTTTTAACTGCGGAAATTCTTCAATCAGCTGGTTCAGCGAAGGTTCGATTTTCTTGCAGTATGGGCAGTTAAAATCGGTGAAGTACACCATCTCAATCTCAGGTGTCGCAGCGCCCTTCCACGGATCGCTTTTGGTCTCATACATGGCTTTATGATGAGTCACAAGACTGGTTTGCATGGCTGTATTGGCACCCTCTTGCTCCCTTGCTTGCCACGCAATAATTGCTTCCCTCATTAGGTCAGGATCATTGATCAAGGCATCTTTAAGAATCGCTCGCACCTCTTGCTGCTGGGCCGCCGATAAACTGCTGTCTTTGGCATAGGCCATAGTGCTCACCGAAGGCAAGGAAACCACCAGCATTGTCATGGCGACACCCGAGACAGCAAACATCTGTAACTTACGATGTTTGAATAAAGAGCTAAATTTCGACATTTGGGTGCCTCCAATGGCTTGAGTTTTCTGCATTGATTCAGTGATGTTTTGTACTTCAATTGTCTGTTTCATAATCGATTTCCATTGTCTTAAGTCAGAGTTATCCCTGACCTGAGTATTTGTTGAGTGCCACTCGACTCGCTATTGAATGAGACTCGCCAGTGATATTGCCGAGTGACATGTCCGAGTGAATGGCTGTTCGTTAGCGTGATTTCCCTTCCGCTACGGATGACTTTTCAGGGGACGCTGAGGCCTGCTCAATCGCAGCGAGCACAAAGTCAGTCGATAGAATTTCAGGTAATTCAATCCCCTGCGGTGCACCCGGGCCGTAAACCACGTTGAATGGCACCCCGAAACGATGATGGCTTTGCAGGTAGTGAGTAATGGGCTCAGAAGGCGTAGTCCAATCGCCCTTCATCGGCAAAATATGCGGCTGTTGCAACAGGCTATAAACAGGGTCTTGCAAGATCACACCAACTTTATTGGCCTTACAGGTGATGCACCAATCGGCAGTCACATCGACAAATACTGTCTTGCCTTGGGCGACCTGCTGATTAATCAATGCTTGATCCAATGGCGTCCAAGCAAGATCCGTAGGTAAAGGTTTAGCCCACTGGTTCACCGTCATAAATGCAATAACCGCCGACAGTAAAATACCGATACCTAAGCAGCTCACAATGGCAATCGCGCCATCTTTTTTAGCCATAAACACCATAAATATCAGTGTAATAATGCTAGCTAATGGCCACAGGTAGATTGTATCAATGAAGCTGGACAACAGGCTAATGAGCCACAAACTGGTGAGTAGCAACATGCCGGAGAAAAACACTTTGACTGTGTTCATCCAGCGACCGGGTTTAGGGAAATAACCCGCCACTTGCGGAAATGCCGCCACAATCAACCAAGGGAACGCCATACCCACGGCCAACGCAGTGAAGATGGCAAACAAGCTCAGTACATCGGCGCCCAAGGCGAAGGCGACCGCAGTACCCAAAAATGGTGCACTGCACGGTGTCGCCAGTAGCGTCGCAAACATGCCCTGTAAAAAGTGCCCGCTGTTATTATTGCCGCCCGTCGTCGCTAACTTGGTTTGCACGTTAGAGGGTAAGTTAATCTCAAATACACCTAACATATTGAATGCAAAAACTGTGGTCACCAGCGCCATAAAGCCGATAAACCAAGGGTTTTGGAACTGCACGCCCCAACCAATCGCCTGCCCTGTAAGCTTAAGCATTAAGATAAAGCCAGCGAGTAACCAGAATGAGGCCAATATCCCCAGCGCTGATGCGATGAACTGTTGGCGGATTTGATTGCGCTTAAGATCTGGCGCGGCCACCACTGAACTGAGCTTCATGCCAAGCACTGGTAACACGCAGGGCATGACGTTTAAGATCAAACCACCGATAAGCGCTAACAAAATCATGCCAAATATCGAGGTGCTTTCTTGGGTAATTACCACAGGCTTAACCTCGGCGCTGTATTCCAACGCCCGCTCGCTATCGGCGACAGTCATGTTCAGCGATTTACCTAAGACTTCGGGCTCACCCAGCCAACTTTTACCGCTAAAAATACCGACCAATTGCTTGCCGTTAACATCGCTTTCACTCGGTTTTAAGCTCACTAGCTTAAATGTGGTATCTGGCTCGCCATCGATAATCACGGCTGGACTTTGCCAGTTGGCATCATTGAGTCTGACTTCAAGTTGACCTTTGGCGGCATCCCAACCCATTGTCATAGCAGGATTTTGGCCCTCTTGGGTCAACACTTTTTGTGGCACAAGCGACACGGCCTTGTTGTAAGCCAACATGGCATCGGTATCCGCTTGCAGCGCATTAGGCGTGAAGTCGAGACTAATCTGATAATCCGTCAATACACAGATGGTGGTACAGGTCGACAAGGTCACTTTGCCGCGCAGCTGAGTACGAGCAGCGATATCATCGACTTTCAAGGTTAAGGGAAAGGTGGTATTACCTTTGTAACCAAAGGTTTGTAATCCCAATAATGAGAATTCCTCTGGCGCAGGCCATCTCCAATCCACTTGCTGTAGATTGCTAGAGCCATCCCACTTGATGGTAGGCGCAATACCGCCTTCCCCAGGACTGCGCCAATAGGTTTTCCAATCACCCTCAAGTTGTACTTCAAGTACAGCGGGCAAAGTATTCGTTGCGGGATCAACTTCGCCCGTCAGCATAAAACGTACTTTGGCTGGCGGGTGATTATCGTTAACTAACCATCCTGTCGATGCCGCCATGAGCGACGGGCTCGTCACTATCAAGGCGAGTATCCAGAATCTGGTTAACATAGATTTTAATGTACTCATTTTGTCCCCCAAATATGCACTAACTGTTTGTTATTAAATTGCATATTAATCTCTTCGATATATCGTCAGCATTTGCCATTGCAATACTTAAGCGCTGTTAGACCAAGCTAAGTTAAACAAGACTCTGTGATGCTGCGTGCATGCTTACCTTGCTTCTAGGCCATATAAATATTGGCTAACGCTATGTTCTGGTTACCAATATCGTTATGGCTTAAGAAACATCAGCGTGATAGAAGGCTTAAGTTCAAGCAGTCAGATAGGGAGGTGTGATGTGTAAAATCGGATGTTCTGCAGCCGCTTAACTTTCTTTTCTACCGGCAAACTGGCGAGAAAAGTCAAATATTGACTGAGAGAAAACATGCCTAAACAAACCCACCTATCAAATTGATAAATAAGTTTTTATTCTTGAAAGCGACAATGTGTGAGATGTATTCGCCTAGGTTTAGCTTGATAACCTTGTATGGGTAACAGTGTTATCACGCGGGAGGCGCGGGGAAGTAACGGCAGTAGGAACAGCAGGATAAGAAATGGGATGGTACTCGGAGTGTCGATACAGGTTCGGATCGATTTTTCAGACAATTCACATTTTTTAGGTTCACTTTTGACCAGCTCAGTACTCGCCGCTTGAGCATCGGCGTGGCTAGCCATATTGTTTGAAGCTGAACTGCTGTTTAAAGCAGAACTTGAGTTTAAAGCTGAGTTGGCGCTAAAACCAGCACCAGAAAAAGACGTAGCCGACATCGCTTGCGCGCTCAACTCCTTGAGCAACAAGTTAAGTATTCCACTATTTTGAGTCAAACAGAACAAGGTCAGAATGGTAAATACCATCACGCCCCATAGGTTGCCTGTTTGCTTAGTCGATAACTTAGAAATTTGGATTTCCCTTCGTCTTATTCTTTGATAATAAAGATAAAAAATGAGTGTCTTTCAACAGATAGCTGAAGATAAGACCGGCGGATTGTAACAATAGTTCATCAACAAGCAAATTATTTTGCCTTGCCTGACTCAAGCCATAGTCCACCATTTCAATAAAACCTCGCTTTGCTGACAGATAATTTGAGTAACAACGACCTAAGTTCTTACCATCATACTCAACGAGTTTTTATGCTCTAACATATTGATTCTGAATAACTAGCCACAACTTAAGCAAAGCCCGCCAGAGTGACTCTTGTGCAGGCTTATTAATGACTGGAATCAAACTTTTTGCCTAAAAGATAAATACAGACAAAGCTTATGCAGAAAACCCACCATCAATCATCAAACTCGCACCAGTGATATAGCCCGCTTCTGGACCCGCGATAAAGGCGACAAAGCTGGCGATCTCTTCGGCTTTACCAAAACGCCCTAGGGCGCCCATCGCTTTAACGGGCTCAGATGAATCACCGTTATCAGGGTTCATATCGGTATCCACAGGTCCAGGCTGAATATTGTTCACCGTAATAGCTCGAGGGCCTAAATCCCGCGCGAGTCCTTTGGCCAAACCGACTAAGGCCGATTTACTCATGCCGTAAATCGCACCACCTACAAACGGAATACGCTCAGCGTTAGTGCTACCGATATTGATGATCCGGCCGCCGTCATTCATGTGCAGCGCGGCTTCTTGGCTCGCCACAAACACACTGCGCACATTAGTGTTAATGGTTCGCTCCCAGTCCTCTAACGTCAGGTTCTCGATGCTATCCCAAATCAACGTGCCCGCATTATTGACCACTATATCTAAGCCACCGAAATGCGCTTTGGTCTCGCGGATGGCACGACGAATCGCCTCCGGCTCTGTGCTGTCGGCCTTAATGGCAATAGCTTGACCGCCATGGGTGATAACGTCGTCAACCAGCAATTGTGATTGGGCCTCAGATGACACATAGGTAAAGGCAACCGCTGCGCCGTCACTCGCCAATCTTTTAACAATGGCAGCGCCGATACCACGGCTACCACCTTGTACAAAAGCCACTTTACCTTGCAGATTATTCGACGATTTCATAGTTAGCTCACTCAATAGGAGGTTAAGGTTTATTGTATAGAAAAACCTTTTTAATCAATTACAAAATGACGTTCGCTTGTACGTTAACGCTCATTTTCATACTGTGGTAGTAGCTTACGCGATTCACTTGCCATGATTAAGTCACTAAAATGACCTTCACTAAGTCCTATAAGGAATTAATTGCCGTGATAAATAATCAATTTGTTGAGATACGCCATTTCGTCACAGTTGCCCAGCTAGGCAGTTTTACCTTAGCGGCGCAGGCGTTAGGCATGACTGGTTCGGCGCTCAGTAAAAGCATAGTGCGATTAGAAACCCGCTTAGGCACTAAGCTGCTGCACCGCACCACAAGGCGTGTGAGCTTAACCAATGATGGCGATTCGTATCTCACAGATTGCCAAAATGCCATGGCAATCCTAGACAATGCACAGAGCCGACTCGGCAGCGAACAGCAAATTCCCTCAGGTCGAGTGCGAGTGGATTTACCTGTGACGTTTGGGCGGCGATATATACTGCCAACCCTATTATCACTGTCGCAAAAATATCCCAAGCTCGAGTTATCTATTACCTTTAACGATAGAGTGACCGACTTGTTCAGTGACGGCATTGATTTGGCGGTGCGTGTCGGACAACTCGGCGACACTGTGGATTTAGTCGCCCGTAGATTAGGAGAACAACGCCGAGTGATCTGCGCATCTCCCGCCTATTTCGCTCGACTTGGCACGCCACAAGGCAAAGAAGATCTCAGCCAGCACCAATGCATTGTCGGCTGGCCGCTTGGGCAGCAACATCGCTGGTTACTTAAAAATGAGGATGGGGTCACTGAGGCCTATGACATTCCAGTACGCCACGAAATCGCTGATTGCGAAGCCATTTTAGCGGCCACACTGGCGGGAGTGGGTTTAGCGCAAGTGCCGATATGGTTAGTTGAGGACTATCTTAAAACTGGTGAACTTATCTCGGTACTAGACGAACTCGCCAGTGACGACACACCTATCCACCTGATTTGGCTTAAAACCCCTTACCTCCAACCCAAGCTACGGGTGATCATCGAAGAACTGGTGGAACTAGCCAAAACGCCAAAAAGCAGATTTAAGGCAGAATAAGTGAAAGGCCTCGACTGAGCGCGACCTTTCACTTTGGGACTAACGGTTACTTGCTTTGATGTACGGATTGGTCATAGAGAGTGATCGCTTTGCTGAGCGCGTCAAAATCCGCCGAACACAAATACCGCTTTAAGCTTTCAAACTTTTCGGCAGGCCAATCGTAGATTTTTAACGCCAGTAACTCAGAAATAACGTCTTTATCGAACCGATACTTGATTAATTTCGCGGGTGATCCCGCCACAATACTGTAGGGTTCGATATTTTGGGTGACAACACTATTTGCGGCAACAACCGCACCTTCACCTATCGTCACCCCTGGCATCAACATACATCTCATGCCTAACCAAGCCCCATCACCAATATGAGTATCACCTTTGCCTACATAGGCATCCTCGATGAAATCCATAAAGGGGTATAAACAAAACCAATCTGCTCTATGCGTATGATTTCCGCCCATTAAGATCACAACTTCGGCAGCGATACACACATAGTTACCGATATAAAGTTTATCGATAGGCCACTTAGGCTCCCACTCACGGCTCACTTCATCGCCATGAAGATATCTCACCACAGATCCCTCAAAGCCTGCATCCCAGCAATCACTGTAATAGCTATGTTGGCCTTTGACTATGATATTGGGATTGGTGACCACCTCGTGCAATAACTGAACTTTTGACCAATGCTTTTTCTGCATTGCAAATCCTCTTTATAAACAAAATTGTTAATACGAAACATAATGTTATGAGAAGTTTTACATTAGAATAGTCAGTGAATACGCGGCTGTTTTAGCAGAGGAATGAGTTTCATATAAAAAATCACAAGTGGGTATAAAAAAGAAAATAGCCCATAAAACTGAAAAATCGACATGAGCTAAGCCGTTGTCACTGAAAGCTGTCGCTGAAACCAAACTATGACATAGCAGTATACCCAGAAACAATTACTTAGCTAAATCATGTAACCATACATTGACATAAGATGTACCCATAGTCTGACAAATAGGAACCGTCACAAAATAACTCAAGTGAAAAATGTAACTTTACTACAAATGACTATTAAGCCTTTGCAAACTGACAATTGCTCTAAACAGTATTGGTTGTATTGCTAATCTAGCCACCAGTGAATCAAAATGGGTATTGAAAAGTTGCTTAACTGAGTATCCAGCATTCGTTACTAGCGACCTATCTTCTTAAATCCTTTCCTCTTAGCAGCCTTTAATGACTCACTATCGGTGAATTGTTCAGCTGTAACTTGTGGGAGAGCACTAAAGTCTCATACTAAAATGGCAGCGATCGCATACTTACGCTGCCATTTCTAAATCGAAATTATGCCCTTTTCAATTTATCTGCGACTCGACATGACGAACTCGAAACTCAATACATTGATCTCAAAAAGTGATCCAACGGTCCCAATACCTGATGACTTAGCAAAATGGCTTGATGTGCTATGCCTCTATGTTTTATGTGAAACAGGCTGTGAATAGAAGCTAACGCGATACTGTGGCATTTCTAAACAAAATGCTTGCCGCAATATGGATGATTTGTTATTACTGGCGCATGAACAAAATATACGTAAGCGCAATTAACACCACCACTACCACCACGAGAATTCTCGGGGGGTAGTTTTTTGCGTCTTTAAAAAAACCCTCTGAGCGACATCGCCAGAGGGTTTTTTTATTTCACCATGACGTCAGCACTGAATTTGGCTGATGTTCGCTGAGGCTCGCCACAGCGAGTTTCCCTAGGGAACAAGCGGGTTCACCATATGCCGGTGCTTTCCGCAACCCTCTCCGCTTTTCCTTCGCTTGGCTCCCAGCCGACACCTGGAAAACGGGGTTTCTCTAGGAGTCGTCATGGCCAAGATCAAGCTCACCAAGTCCGCAGTCGATGCGGCACAACCACAGGCGCAGCCCGTCGAACTGCGCGATACGCTGGTTCCCGGGTTCCTTTGCAAGATTACACCAGCAGGTCGCAAAGTGTTCATGCTCCAGTACCGCACGAACGCCGGGGAGCGACGCAAGCCCGCTTTGGGCTTGTACGGGGAACTGACCGTCGAACAGGCCCGGTCACTGGCCCAGAACTGGCTGGCCGAGGTCCGCCGGGGCGGCGATCCCGGAGCCGCCAAAGCCGACGCGCGCAAAGCCCCTTCGGTCAAGGAACTGTGCTTGAAGTTCATGGAGGACTACTCCAAGCAGCGCAACAAACCCAGCACACAGCGAGGCTATCAGGCAGTCATCGACCGCTGCATCGTCCCAATGCTGGGACGCACGAAGGTTCAGGACGTAAAGCGGCCGGACGTGGCCTCTGCAATGAAGAAGATGGCCCACAAGCCCGCAGAGGCGAACCGCGCTTTCAGTGTGATGCGCAAAATGTTCAATCTGGCCGAGGTGTGGGGCTACCGGCTCGATGGCACCAACCCTTGCCGCCACGTTCCGATGTATCCCAACGGGAAAGCCACACATCTCATCAGTGACGAAGAAATGGGAAAACTCTTCCGGCAGCTTGCCCATATTGAGGCCAATGGGGTGGAGAACTACGTCATTCCCCTGGCGATCCGTCTTCAATTCGAGTTTGCTGGTCGCCGGTCTGAGATCGTCGGCCTGCGGTGGGATTGGGTGGATCTGGGGAACCGCCGCGTCGTATGGCCCGACAGCAAGACCGGTGGCATGTCCAAGCCCATGAGCAAGGAAGCCTACTGGTTGCTTTCGACGGCACCGCGCCAGGAGGGCAATCCCTATGTGCTGCCGTCTCCGTGCCATCCGGGAAAACACCTGACCACAGGTGAGTATTACGGCGGCTGGAGCCGCGCGCTCAAGGCCGCAGGTGCCACGCATGTCGGCACCCACGGTATTCGGCACCGCTCGGCGACGGACATTGCCAACTCGGGTATTCCGGTCAAGGTTGGCATGGCGCTAACGGCGCACAAGACAGTTGCGATGTTCATGCGCTACGTCCATACCGAAGATGACCCGGTGCGCCAGGCCGCCGAACTGGTGGCGAACCGGCGCAAGACGATCACAGGGGCGCACCGTACCGAAGAGGTGAAGGCATGATCCGGTGAAAGATATCCATTCCGCCGCCAACAGCACCTTCAACGTTGCTGGGCGACAGCAGGCGACCAAGTTGCTGGCGAACCAACGCAAGTCGGTCGTCAGCGCGCGCAAAGAGCCAAAATGCATAACCACGTGATCCCTGGCACCGCCGCATTTACCGTCGAAGTAGCACGTATTTTGTTGGAACGAGAGATGGGGCATTTACGGGAGAGTAATTCCAGCGACACCATCATCATTCAGTTAAAGGGATACAAGAGCGGGGGCCTTGTCCGTTTGCCAGCGCTGATCAGGTCATCCGTCAAACCCTTGCTTTATTCGCTGCCAGTTTTGCCTCAAGTAGACGATAGGCCCGCTTCTCGTCAAGCTTCGGCAGGTTCGACTCGTTCTGCAGGAGGTCGGCCAGCACCGGCGTCACAACATCGAAGAGCGCCGACAGCAGCGCTTCGCCGACTGCGCGCGGCTCTGCAAGGTCCTCCAGTAGTCCCGACATTTCGCCGTGAGCGAGCTTGTTGCGGCCTTCTCGATAGACCTTGTGGACTGCGGCATCCACCGTGAGCGCGCCCTCGGGTACGGTCTCACCCTCAGGTTTGAGTGCAGTCTCGGCGAAGCTTGTCATATCGCTCGCCTTTCCGCCTGCGCCCGACAGCCCGTCAGCAGCACAGCCATAGTTGACCACTGCCATGAAGTCGGAAGCCTCGCGACGAGCTTCACCGACCCAGTACAGCGCATTGGCCCAGCGTTCGACAAGATGCAGCGCATGTCCGCTTCGTCGTCCATCGACGTAGTGCTGCAAGATGCACCCGGCGGCATCCAGGAAGGATTGCTCGCCCGCCATCTTGGCAGCCAGCGCACCGGGGCGTCCGCCAAGACCAGGCATCTGTACGCTCGATCCACGCAATATCCGTCCGTCCAGAGTGGTCGCGAACCGGTCTTCTGCAAAAAGGTGCTGTCGGCCGGCTTTGGTAAAGCGTCGCGCATCCTCGACCTGAAACCTCAGTCCGATTGCGTCAACCGCAAGTCCCACCACCACCGACGCTTTGAAATGAGACCGCGCGTGCTCATGCCCTTCCATCCGGATGGTCGCTACCCAGTTGTAATGGCGCAGCGTGCGCAGAACATCCAACGCATGCGACGCACAGCGGCCACTCTCGGCGGCAGTTGATCGAGCGGTCAACTCCTCCATGTCAAGTTCACGTACCTCGACCTGGCGGATGAACTCGCGAACTTCCGAGTCCTTGACAAAGGAATCGAGCCATTCCGCTCTGGGCAGAAATCGCACTGGTCCTACGGCGAATGCCGGCACGGCTTGATCCGAGTGAAACAGATGGCATGGGATATGCCGATCGACGTCGGGACTTGCACTGGTGGCAAGTTGCTGCAGGCGAGCTTGATAGTCGTCGGCGAGCACGGCGTAAAAATCGTCACCGAGCAGCACGTCCCGCTCATTCTTGCCGTCCGGTACTTCTGGAAGGCGCGATTGGCAGTCGCGAAGCGTGTCCCCAATGGCCTGGAACGAAAGCTTCATGAAGGCCTCCCGGTCAATTGTCTGGCGCAGCGCTTCGCGTGATTTCCAGCTTTGCTGTGACAGCAAGTGAGCTGCGTTCACGCCAGCTTGCGTGACCCGATACTGCCCGCCTTGCGACACCGGAATGGCAAGCGGAACCAAGGGGTTCGCGCTAAGGGCATGCCACTGTGCAAAGGTCATCGCCTTCGCCGTGATCACGTCCTCGACGATCGTCTCCATGAGCTTTCCAGCGGGTGTCTCTTTTGCACCACCCGAGCTTGCGAATTTTTTCTCTCTTGCCATTTTCCCCTCCTACTAGCCCAATATAGGGCTGGCGCTACACACAACCAGCTTCATTGATCCGCGGGTCATGGCCACATATAGGTGCGGTGCACTCATGCCCTCCGTATTCAGCACCACCGCCACTTCCGCCTCCAGCCCTTTGAGCAGCAGCGTGCTGCCGACTGCGCGCTTGGGCAACGGGCGGCCCAACAATCGGTTCTCTTCGCGCACGCGCCTGGCAGCCTCCGCAAGCGGGACGTTTCCTGCCGAAGTCCCACGCAGCGCCTTGAGCACGCCGTAAAGAATGGCGGGCCGATGCACGCGCACGTTCGGCATTTCGCGCAACTCCGACAACAGTGTTGCGGCTGCGGCGATGGACGGGCCGCGCTTGAACGCCAAGGCACTGCTCTCCGCTGTGGAGGGCGAATTCCTCGCGGTTCCTCGGGCCAACGACTCCAGACGCCGTGTCAGCTCTGCGACACCCACGTTGGTCATGACGCTTTGCGCCAGCGCCAGCAACTGCCCCATGGCCCCCGCAGACGCAACATCGAAACTGTTGCCGAAGGCGATGAGGTCATGCAAATCGACTGCCTCAACGGTCGAGGCCCCTGGCGTCTGGCTTGCAAAGTTCTGCTGGCTCGAACGGTTACGGCTGTCGGCAATGATCAGCACACGCCCGTCCGCGGTGGGCGGCAGCGTCCGCGCGGCAGCCAGTCGCTGCGGGTGGTCGTTGGGCGGGACGGTCTGAACCCACGTCACATGTGCTGGTGGTCCAGTGCGCAGATCCACCGACTGACCGGCTACCAGCAGGCGGCGAGCCTCTAGCAGCCATTGCCCGAGTGCTTCCGCACCGGCATTGCGCCACCGCCACGGCGTGGCCAGTTCCGCCACGACCGGGAAATGCGCGCATACTTGCTGCTCCCAGTTGGCCAAGGCGTTGCCACCGAACCCGAAGATGCCCTGCATCGGATCGCCAAGCACGCAGGTTGGCAGGATCAGCGAGAGAAAGTAGACGAGATAGTGCTGAGGCACCGAACAGTCCTGGTACTCGTCAACAATGAGGTGCGCATAGGACGCTTTCAGTACCTCGCTGACGTGCCCGGCCTGCAACAACTTCCAGGCGAATTCGCGGATCGCCGGGTAGTCCCGCGCCGGCGTGGCGAGCCGCAGGATGTCCGGGTCATGACCGCTGCGACCCGGAAAGCTCGCAATCAACCGAATGGCCCAGCCGTCGATGGTGCTCAATCGATAAGCACTGTGTGGCACACCGGCACGGTCCAGCCGGCCACGAAGCGCCGCCACGCCAGCGTTCGTGTGCGTGAGCACTAGAATGGGTTTACGACCTCCGTGCGCGGCCAGGGCGTGAGCAATCAACTGCGTCTTGCCGCACCCGGCCGGTGCCGTAACCGTGCCGCGGGCAATCGCGCGCAGGTCGATTTCAGCGGGGCCCATGGGCAGCCCACGCAGATACCTGGTCCACCAGTGCCTTGAAGCCTGGATCGCATAGCGGCAAGTCCGGCGCCACGATGGTCCTTGCTACGTCCTCCATCCAAGAGATGGACTTGAACCAACCGGCCTTGCGGATGCGCGCCGCCTGCCCGAGCATGGCTCGGCTTGGCACTGACAGCGCCAGCGTGTTCTGGATTTCGTCCCAGACGGCCTGAACGGTCAGCGTGTTGTTCGAGACCGTGCGCAGGTGTTCGTGGATCAGGTCGCCATGCAGTTCGTATGCGTAGTTGACTAGCTTTTGACAAGCCGCCGGCGTAAGGCTGCCAAACAGTTCGTCCTCCAATGCGCGGCCTGCGCGATAGGCGACGACCGCACCGCCGGCCTGCAGGAATGCCTGCTCGATGGCGGGCGTGGGCTTCTTGTCGTCATCCCGCACCACCATCACCCTGTAGCCTAACGACTGGAAGGCGGCCGCGCGGGCATAGGGCCGGTCGGGCTCACCACCGCCGCAGTCGACCATGGCAATGCCCTGTGCTGCCAGAGACACGCCGCCATGTTCGATCCGGTGCAAATCCAGGCCCCGCAGGAGTCCGATCTCGCTGGCCCCTTCGCACACGATCACGGAGCCAGCCAGAAAGGCCTCGGGATAGAGGCGAATGGTGCTCTGGGTGTCGTTATCGGTGCCCACCATCCGGGCCTCGTGGCCGTGGAGGCTGCGGCGCAGCACGAAGAGCTGGCCGCCCGACAGTTCCCTAAGCGCCACTGGCGAATGCGTGGTGAGAAACGCCTGCAACGGGGCCGCTTCTTTCGCTCCGAGAGAGCCGAGAAACCGAGCAATGCGATGGGGCTCAAGGCCGTACTCCAGTTCGTCCGAAAGGACGATCGACGCTTGGCTGGCCGCCTTGCGTTGCAGACCAGCGACCAGCAGGCGCGTGGACCCGACGCCGAGACTGCGAAGCGGGATGCCACCCTCGTTGTGCAGGGAGATGGTCCCACCTCCGAACGACACGGAATGTGAATCGAGCAATGCTCTGGCCTTCGCGCCGATGTAGACGCCGAGTTCCTGAGCGGTCGCGGCGACGATTCCCAGCGCTTCCCCCAATTGCTGCTCGGCTTGGTCGCCAAAGGTGCCGCGGGCATCCCGCGCAGCCTTCACGAGTGCAGCCGAGGCATCAGCTCGTTCCTCCGAGATGCGGTTCAGGACCGAGCCCCGCTGCCAGCCCAGGTTGTAGTCAGCGAGCGCACCGATCCGCGTCGGCGCTAGGGCCAGACGGTCCTTCCACGCGAGTGACTTCACCAGGCCTTGCTGGGAGGCCCGGTCGGAGATGAGAGTCCAGGATGGTTCCAGATCACTGGCGACTGTCAGATTCAGGCAGAGAACCACCTCCGAACCGGCGGACGGCTCGTCATCGACGACGCCCGTGGGGGCGTGATAGCCGCGTAGAAATGCACCGAAGCCCTCCAGCGCACTCATGCTGTCATCCAGCGCGCCCAGCGTCAGCGTGATGCTGATCGGAGTGGTGACGTCCAGGCCGAAAAAGTCTGCATCGGAAATCTGGATATTGCGCCTAGCGCCCAAGCACAGGTCGATCGCATCCAGCACCGTGGATTTTCCGCTGTCGCCTGTGCCGATCAAACAATTGATACCAGGCGATGGACACCACACAAGTTGCTTGATGCTACGGAAGTTGGCGATCTCGATCTTTCTTATTCTTGCCATTGGGTGCCCCTTTGATGGTGTGCGGTCTGTTCCGCTTTAGAAAGCCCTGGTACAGAAGCACATTGTGAAGTGTTCGATTCTTTGCGCTGCCTGCATTCTTTCGCAGGACATCGCCTGAGTTCCAATGGCCCAAGGTCGTATCGAGAACCACCGATGCAACTAACGCGACTCAGGTCTTCGGAGCGTCTTTCGCTTCATAGATCCGTCGGGCTAGAAGGCTGGCGAAGATCAGATACTGCGCGGCCTTCTCCGGGTCGAGATCGTGATTCAGCGAATGAGCCTTGGGATTGCGAATGCCAAGGTAAGCACCGACCAATATTTGCATGAACCCCTTCTGGTCATTTCTGCCCGACTCCGTGTCGAGTTCGCTGAGGATCAGGTGTGGCTTTTCCAAGCTCAACACTTGTGTCGCCAGACCCGCGCCGTCGAGATCCAGGCCGGTGCGCTCTCGCATCAGATCAAAGATTGCAACGACCGAGTTCAGAACTGCATCTCGATAATGTCCGTTCACATAATGCTGGAAGGCGTGCGCGAAGATGACCGGATGTAACAGTTCTTTGAAACCAATGCTTGGTTGCGTGCCCGCTCCGCTGCGCACATGCGCTTCCGCCCTGGCCTCCACCTGCGGTAGATCACGCGCAAGGATGTCGTCATAGTCATTGGCATCTCCAAATCCAATATGCCTTCCGAGGTTTCCCATGTCTTGCTCCGGGAAACCTGCATCCGTCCAAAGCTTGCGAAGCGATTGGTAGTCTGTTTTCAAATAACCATTAACTAATTTCGCACCAGCCTTGTCGTCATCTGCGAGCAAGCCCTGTGCGTCGATTACTTTCTGGCGTATCGCCCGAAACACAGCATTTACTTTCAAATACCATTCAAGCATTGAGTCTCCATATTCAATTTTTATCCAGGTCCGCAGAAGAATCTCCGATGCCCGAAAGGTCGCTGGCCACAGATGCCTTCTTTATTGCCAAGTCGGACACCTTCTTTCGCTTCGGCTGCCTCTTAGTTGCTTTCTCAGTAGTACCTGAAAGCTTCGCATTTTTACTGATACCGCTTGGCAAGTATCGTCGGCCCGGCACTTTGACGATAACGACGTGTCTCGGCTCGGTTTCACCTATTCGCTGTATGGAGCGACATTGCATTAAGGATCGGATGTGCGGCGTGCCTTCGAGCTTCGGAGCGGTTAGATCAAGGACAAGCAGGAACCCCAATCGAATACTGACGTTCTGGTAGTCGGTAGTTTGTCCCGCGTAATGACTTGCCAGTGAATCAAACGATGCATCATCCATTTCACGCTTGATTTCGATCACCATGCGCTCTCCCGTGGCCTTCAGCGCCACGTCGGCGCGGCCCCCGCCAAGGTTCGTGGGCTCCATTTCACCTGATGCGGATTGAGTGCTTATCCAACGAAAATAATCGTCTTGAAGTGCGCTCTCCGGTGGCAAGGTGCCGTCAGATGTCTCGAACAGATACGTGACCGATGGATCATCCTTCTTCGTGATTTCCAGGCGATTCTTGAGAAATCTGGTCGTCCACAGTAAAACTGTACCGAACAATTTGGCACCTCGAACACTGTCTCTGTAGTCTGGGTGGTGCTCCACCGCGGCCAAGCAATGGTCAAAGATGTCGATCTCTGCCGTGCTCAGTCCTTCGAGACTGAATGCGTATGCGTTCGAGACAACTTCGATGGCGCGCCGTTGGGTTTCTTTGCTACAGCGGGCTTGCGACAGTAAGGCAGCGACCGGTGCCCAAACGGTGGCTGCCTCAGTGGGGTTGCGCAGGGCCTCTGCATCAGCAGTCATCAAACGGTCAATTCCGCTTAGGATCGCATCAGCCTCGGGAACTTGCTCGTGCTCGCGGTTTTGTTTCAGCCAGCATTTCAAAAGATACGCTTGCCCCTCCCGCTGCGCGATCGAAGACTCGATCCTGGGACGCAGCAAAGTCTCCAAATATCCATCTCGGCTGCGTTTCAGGATCGTTCGTCCCGCGCTGTAAGCAGCCAGAACTTGACATTCGATCACAACCCTGGGCTCCCACCAGCTAATCTGTTGCAGACTGTCAGCAAGAGATGCGAGTGTTCCCGCAAGATCGTTCCAGCATGCAGCTTGTACATGCCGTGCGCCCAACCATGCAGGCGAATTTATATCGGCATGCCATGCAAGTAGCTCGAAGGCAGATTTCTGAATCGCCACGCTGCGCGCTCTCAACTCAACGTCTGTCTTGTGCGCGTCGAAGTCGGTTAACAATGTGAGACATTCCCCATACAGCGCTGCCTCCGGCGCGGCTTCTTTTAATGACTCAGCCTTCTTGAACCAATGTAGCGAATCCAGAAAGATGGTGTTCGCCACCGCTCTCTTCGGTTCATCGAGTGCAGAAGCCAGACCTGCCATCCCCAACTCAAAGCATGCTTCATATGCCGCGTCTTCACATTCGGAGAAGAGGCGCAGCCTATCTACGAGTTCCGCTTCGCGCCAATGAGAATGGGCGATTCCCATGATCTTCGCAGCATGGCGAAGGAAATGGGATTCATCGGAGACCTGAATGCCCAACAAGGCATCCAGTAGGCGCAGCTGCATTCTGCGATCAAATGCAGCCAAGCGGAAAGCGCCTTCAAGCGCTACGGCTCGCGCATAGCCCGTGAGAGCACCGGAAACATCCACTGCCTTCTGCAAGAAAGCCGCGAACACGTTGTTGGCGGTACCACCCGGTAATTGATATGCATCCAGCGCGTCGACCATCTCGATCAATACAACATCGTTCGTGGCGTCCCGTACCAAGAGATCAATCAGATCTTTCCATGGATGCACATCCTTGACCGATGCGTCATTCGCGTCTCGAAGAACTGCCAACAAAATCTCACCGGCCAAGGGTGATGCTCCTAGCAATGGCGCAGCCTGAGCAATTACCTCGAATCCGCCGAGGTCATCGACGCTCGGTACTTTTCCTCGGCTCAACAACGCATGCAGCGTGACTTCCACCGGATGCAGTTGAATCCCCAGAGCGGTCGTTACCACAGGTAGCCTCCATTGGTAGCTTCTCTGCGATGGCTTTCAGGGATGTGATCAATCATCGCTTTCGAGGTTACGCCTGCAACGAAAATCTGCAGATGGGGAAGTTCATCACGAATATCCTTCAATCCCGAGAGCAGTTCACGAAGATCCTCTGGTGCGATTTCCTGGGCAGCTGGCGAGTCGATCATGATCAGACCGGGGTGTCTTCCGACACCTCTTCGTTCACCGACCTGAATCATGGCGAGAACTGTGGCGACCTTCAGTCGCAGGCGTTCGCCTTTCGTCACTTTGCTGAACGATGTCTCGGCGCCACCCTTCGTCAGGATCAGGCTCGCATTCCCGCGCAGTTGAGCCTTCGACAGGCTGTGCATGCCAAAGCGTTGGGCGAAGTGAAGAAGGCTGATGGAGACCTCTGCCAGAAACTCGTCGCGAACAGTTTTTGATCGTGTCTCCGTCTCGCTGACAATGGCTTTGAGTACAACAGCTTCGTCATCCGTGACAACATCGCTACCAGTTTCAAAGCCAGCTTCTTCGAGGCGACCTTCAAGTACTGCGATCTCGTTGGCAAGAAGCTTTCGAGCATCGAATGACCCAAGCTGCAGCGTCAACGCTTCGTTCTTGGTTTGAATGCTCTCCAGATCTGCTTGCAAGGCCTGGAGACTCTCATCGGCCAGACCACGGTTCTTCTGGGCTTTGTCGAACGCCGCTTTTGACGCTTTGACGCTCGCCTCAAGCTCTCTCCTCAGAATATCCGCATCCTCGCTGCTTGAAATGCTCTCTCCGCATACCGAGCATGAATGGCTCTCAGCCTCCTTTTTCTTCCGTGCCTGATCGATCTCGTGATCACAACGCGGGCAGCAGCTCGGGTCGAGCAAACGGAAGACCGAACCTGCCGCCGTCGAATCTAGGTGGGCCTGTAGCTCCCGGCGATCTTGCAGGTAGGCAGCGTTTGCCTGCTGTTCTGCGAGCATCTCTCGATCAAACCGCTCTTGCATCGCTTTCTCCCGACGCTTGGTTTCCGAGTACCTACCGCTAAGTACCGAGAGCTCAGCCTGGATCGCCTCATCTGAGGGTTGTGCACTCAATGCTTCCCGCTTCTCTGCAAGCGTCGCTTCGATCTCCTTGACGCGGGTTTGCTTGGCACGCGCACCTTGATTGCGACGGCGGACTTCCAGCTCATTTCCGGACTCGACGAGTTTCAGTGCCGCCGCTGCCGTGGCCAGTGTCGAGACCCATGGAACTCCCAAGTACATCTGCATCAAACGCGCCTGAGTTCCTGTCGTAGCGGGCAGATCACCGAGCACTACGTCATAGTTGGTGCCGATGAACATCGCCCCCGATAACGCCGGCCAACCATGAACGACGGCATGGCCGGTCTTTTCTTCTGAGTCGCTTTCGCGCCATGTTGCAAGCCCCTCCATCGAGAACGCACGCAGAAAGAAGTCCGACATAACCATCTCGAACTGCTTGTCGCTATTGAAGGACGCTAGCACCGTAGGGTTCGCTGTTGCCGATGAGCGCCGGCTCAGCGTGCCAGAGGCGCTATTCTGACAATCGAGCCGCACTTCATGTTCGAGCCCGTCGAGATCGAATCGCAAGCAGGCGTTGTGTATCCAGGTTCGGACGTCATCCTGAAGATTTGGAGACGGCCTGCCGCGCATCAGCCAGCGTACTACTTCGATGATCGATGACTTCCCGCGCAGGTTTCGGTCCGTCATCATTCCCCAAAGCCCTTCATTGAGGTCTGGCCATTCGAAGGTATAGAGTCCATCGTCCTCAACACCTTGCTTCGTCCCCCCGAAAGCAATACTCAAAAGCTTCATCCTGCGCGGAGCGGGTAGCACCGGGGTTGGCACGATATGACGCGCGGTCAACACTGATTCCACGCGATTCGTATCGACCTTCGCTCGGCTTGCGATGGCGTCCAGCCATTCCATGCTTTCTTTTGCCATGTCTCCCCCTTCAAGCGGTTTGTTTGAGTTGATTCAGTCTTCGTTGCACATCCGTGCCAATAGGAGGAATGATCCCTCCTAGCTGAGTTTGAGCGTACGTTGCCTGCTCGTACTGTTTCTCCTTCAGAGCGCCACCGCCGCGTGTACCGGCAATGTCCGCGACTAATGCTGCGCGGTGTGCATACCATTCAAGAATTGGTTCCTGCACAACAGCATTCGAACAGACATCTACCCCGCGAACTGTCAGGATGAAATTGGTTTCGTGGACCTTCACCTTCCCTTTGATGCCGGTGATGCGAACCAGGTCGCGTGATCGAAGCAAGGAAAGTGCATCGTCGAGGCGCTCGTAGGCACCAAAAAGATAGCGAATCATTGGAATGCGCCGCAAGTCAGGCTCATCGCTTTCGAAGATCGCTTCCGCAGCTTGACGGTAGGTCGCATTGCCTGTTGCTTCGTACCCGTCCAACAATTCGCTGGCCAGATAATCCGGGTTACGCATCCAAAAATCGAAGGCATGCAATCGTGCCTCGCCTTTGAAAATCTTGGCGACTGCCGGGCCGTTCGGATCTGTCCATGGCATACCGCCGGCGTTCAGAATGAAAAGTATCCGGATTGCGTCCCGGTGCGGCGTTCGAGCATTCACACGTTCCCCTTTTTTCTCAACATCAGTTGAATCATCGCGAACAGGCGATGGAACAGATAATCGACATGATCCACATCAATGACGGCGACTTGGTTGATTTCTGAGTGCCGGATGAGATGGCTATTGCCAATTGCTGTCAGTTCGATCGCTTCCGCTTCCAGCCGTGACCGCAAAGATGGTTCTGCTACCACGGCATCAAGGATGATCTTGATCGACCGCTTCTTATCGCCAGGGTCCGCCAGTGACTTGAGCCGTTCCCACGCATCCCACAAGCGTTCCAGCGCTTCGCGGCGCACAAGTGGATTGCGATCGGAAAATTTGGTCCGGCATTCCTCCAGCATGTTGTCCAGCGTGCGATCCCCGCTACGAAACGTTATTCGCTTGAGATCGTCGCCAAGCACTGGAGGAAGAACACGCACGATGCGGCCGGCCGACAGCATCTCGATCGCCACACCGTTGCGCGCAAAAATGCGGTTGACGGTCTTGCGGAATTCTTCTTGGCCGGTCGCTTGGTCAAACGTCAAATGATGGTGGTTGAAATAGTCGTGATGCTTGCCAAGGATCGGTTGTGCCACGGTGGCATAAACGAATTCCACAAAGTCCAGCACCAGCACGGTGTCGGGCGCAAACGGCTGGCGCTGCGAGAAAAATTCTTCACCTTCCATGCGAGATGTTTCCAACGGCCAAGTCAAGCCAGGCATCTCCGCAACCACGGACGCTGCAAGCGCCTCCGAATCGCTGCCACAGACTGCGTGCCCGTCCGGGCATTGCTCGGGAAAGCGCAGGCCAAAAGCCCCGCTATTGATCAGCGCCTGCACCGTCCCCACCAGCCCCGCCCACACGACAGGTGAGATCACCTGATCGGTACGGGCGCGAGGGCCGTTCTCTCGGTCACTGAAGTAGTCGCTCATAGATGCTGCGCCCCTTTTGTGGTAAGTGCGGCCATTCCAGCACCATTGACGATCTGCTCGAAGCGTTCCGCACTATCCAGTACCGCATCGAGTGGCGGGACGTCGCCGAAGACCATGCCAGCCATCGCGTCATAGTCTCTTTCGAGGGCATCTCGCATCGCAGTGCTCGGTGTCAGCGTGAACGTACCGGGTGCTGCAATATCGAGCCCCAAATCGGCGCTACCGAAGAACAGCCTCGCATGGCGGGCGCAGTCGATCGCCAGCACGTGATCGTTTTGCCATACGGCCGCCAATGGAGCCAGCATCAGTTGATGCACGTCGTAGTAGTGACGCGAGACGCGTTGGCCGCCGTGCCGTAGCTCGCCGCGACGGTCATGCCACTGGCGTAGACCGTGCAAGATCATGACTTTGTCCCAGAAGGTGCGTTCAGGCTTCACAGTGATCACGTTCGTCACGGTCAAGTCCAGGTCGGGCAGATCCTGTGTGACATACGGCGTGATGGAGGCAGCAACATGCGGATCGAGTGCCGATTTGGCACCGGCCTCAATCTTGACGGCTGAGCGGATGTAGTCGCCGGTGGTGGCCGTTACTGCGGGGTACCAGAACAACAGGCTCTGACCATCCTTATCGTCGGGGTCGGACTCGAGTCGAAAGCGGTCCTCGGGAATGACAGATGCCGCGAGGTGGGTGAACTGCGCTGCCAACGGTCCTGCGATATAGGTCTGACATGCATCTCGGATGGCTTCGAGACGTGCACGGCGCTTCTTCCCGCTCAGCGCATCTAGGTCGGCAACCTCGGCTCCCTGTCCCAAATCATCACGGAACACCGTGATGTCAATGTCTTCGGAAAAGCGGGAGATCAGGCCGAAGGCCTTGGAGAGCGAGGTGCCGCCTTTGAACAACAGGCGGGGCCCACCAACCTCCAGACCGTTGAACAGTGCATCCAGTGTCCAGCAAACCCAGAAATCCTTTTCGACGTTCTGGACCGCTGTACCGAGCCGGGCCGCAGCACCGAGAAATAAGTCTCGCCGTTCGGCATCGCTGGCGGAGATAACAGTATCAAATGCTGAATTCAACGGACCTCCACGTGTTTGGCCGAGCGGCGGCGCACTTCGGCACCCGGTGATTGACGTGTCGCGATCGATATAGCCTGTGGGTCACATCCGGGGAGTTCACGGACCAAGCTTTGCATCCACGCCGGCAGCACGTTGAAACCATCGAGCAAATCCTGGCGTATCGCGGCGCCATGTACAGGGTCGGCCAGTACCTTGGTCAGCTTGCTTAGGATAGGAGAACGTTCCGAAGTCAATGTGTCTTTCAGCCAGTGCAGCGCTTGCACGATGCGCATGGCTGGACGCCCCGCCCAGTAGAGGCGGCTGGGTGCTGTCTGCTTGAACTCGATGGTGAGTTTGTCCAGTTGAATTGCGCGGCGGCGAGTGTCGGTATGGATGGTGACGCGAGCCGGTACTGCGTCAGTCAGGCCGAGGTCATTGGCTGCGGTCATGCCGTCTACCAGCAGGCGCAGTTGATCCCGGCGTGCAATAGCTTCCGCCACCGCGCGGTAGTCCGGGGTTGTGGGACGCTTGGTCAGGCTGTTGAGTTTGGGCCTGTCATATAGGCCTCTGTCGATGCGACGCAATTCGCCCGCCAGCACCATGCGCTGCAGGGTCTTGTCAATGGCATCACGGCTGCCCAAATGTGCAAAGTCGGTTGGTACCCAAACTTGTCCGGGTTCAGCCGCTTCAATCAGGGCAGAGATGTGGAATTTGAGTTCGGACATCATTTCTCCTGTCCGATATTTATATATCTTTTTCGGACATTGAGCAAGTATTTGTCCGAAAAATGTAGTTTTATTTCGGACGTTTTGGACACTGATTCCATTTTTGTGCCGGCTCACACAGCGCTATCGCTTCAACCGTCTGTTTAGCAACTCAAATAGCGTACATCCCGGCGTGCCGCCGTCGGGCTCGCGGGCGTTGCCCCGCGCCTCGTGCCGAGTCGCGGCCATGCGGCTTTGATCCCTGATGCCTCCGGCCGTCACTGCGTTCCCGGCCTGCGCGCTACGCTTGCCCAAAGGCAATGGAGTGTGGTGGTGGGGGCTTGCTGTTCCCTTCAACGTACCACGCTGTTCTCGCTGTCAAGGTCTGCGCGCACGATGTGCGCTTGCGTCCTGACGGTCGTCTGCGAACCCTGACACCTGCGCTGCAGCGTGCTGGGGCCGGTCTCGGGCAATTCCGCCCGCTACAGACCGGAGCAGACCATGTCGCAACTTTCTCTTTCCCTCGATTCTTCTCTTCTCGTTCGCGATATCACGGGCGACTACCGTCCGGCCAATGCCAACGAGGTGTTGCAAGCCGCACAGCGGTTACTGGCTGGGCAACTGCGCGGGCGTGAGGTGCTGACTTCGCCGCAGGCGGTGCGCGACTTCCTGCGCGTGAAACTGGGTGGTTTGGAGCACGAGGTGTTCGCAGTGCTGATGCTTGATGCGCAGAACCGCCTGATCGAATACGTTGAGCTGTTCCGGGGTACGGTGAGTCAGGCATCGGTATATCCGCGCGAGGTGGTCAAGGAATCACTGGCGTTCAACGCGGCAGCGGCGATTTTTTGCCATAACCACCCGTCCGGTGTCGCCGAGCCGTCGCGGGCGGACGAGGTGTTGACCCAGACGCTAAAAACTGCGCTGTCGCTGGTGGACGTGCGGGTGTTGGATCACCTGATAGTCGCAGGCAACGACGTCATGAGTTTTGCCGAACGCGGGTTGTTGTAGCCCGAGGGGGCGTCGCCCCCCCCTTTTTTGCTTCGTCCGTAATACCGCTGCGCGCTACGCTTGCCCTCCAGGGGATCGGCTGGTCAGCCCATCCCCGCCGCGCCTTGCTTGGCGCCCCTCGAATGCAGCCGAACAGGTTGCACCTGATCGGCCAACAACTATCTATCTAGGCGTGTCTGCGGCACGCAGAGGCGCTCGCCGCGCGGCGTTGGTTTCAACGCATCCCCTGGCCCATCGGCCGCTGTTCGTCTTTCCCCAAGTTCATCGCTTTTTCCCGCGACCGTAGCCCGCGGTGCCTGGCAGTCAAGGCGCGCAGGGCCGAGTCCTCGCTGCGCTGCGGGCCGCACCAACCCTGCGCTTGCCTCCTTGACAGCCAGTCCCTCGCTGGCCCGGTTTTTCGCGGGCGATGAACTCAGGAAATACGGCGGCAAACAGGGACCGGCCCAGGTCTCTGCGCCGAACCAACCAAAGCCACAACGGGCTCCGAATCTTGGAATCCGGTCAGCTTTGAAACCACAGCAGCATTTTTTGGAGAAAGATCATGCAACTAGCAACCCGCTTCGCATCCCGCTCCCCCTTACTGCGCGCCGATTACCCCTTATCGGATGACCAGATTCGCACCGTAGCTCCGTCCATCTTTGCCGAGGACAAGCACGCCAGCCGTTCCGACCGCTACGCCTACATCCCGACCGGCGCAGTGCTGTCCGAACTACGCAAGGAAGGATTCCAGCCCTTCATGGTGTGCCAGACCCGTGTGCGCGACGAAGGCAAGCGCGAACACACCAAGCACATGGTGCGGCTGCGCCATGCCGACCAGATCAACGGCGCGGAAGCCAACGAAATCATTTTGCTGAACTCGCACGATGGCACCAGCAGCTACCAAATGCTGGCGGGCATGTTCCGCTTTGTCTGCAAAAACGGCTTGGTGTGCGGCGATACCGTTGCCGATCTGCGCATCCCGCACAAAGGCGATGTGGTCGGCCAAGTGATCGAAGGCGCGTATGACGTGCTGGACAGTTTCGACCTTGTGCGCGAACGGCGCGACGAGATGCGCGCCATCACGCTGGACCGAAGCGAAGCCGAAGTGTTCGCCCATGCTGCGCTGTCCCTTAAGTACGACGACCCGGCAACACCTGCGCCGATCACTGAAGCGCAATTGCTGATGCCGCGCCGCCGCGACGACGACCGGCCCGACCTGTGGAGTGCCTTCAACCGCGTTCAGGAGAACCTGACGCAAGGAGGACTGGCGGGGCGCAACGCCAACGGACAGCGCCAACGCACCCGGCCCATTCAGGGCATCGATCAGAACGTCAAGGTCAATCGTGCCCTGTGGCTACTGGCCGAAGGCATGAAGCAGCTCAAGGCTTGAACGAACCCACCCGAGGGGCTAGCCCCCCTCGATTACCCGTCCATTTTTTCAAATTTTGAACGTCCCGTAGGGGACAGGAGCTATCACCATGAATACCGTTACCACTCAAGAAGTCCAAGCCCTTGAAACCGCTGCACCCTCGCAAAACATGCTGTTGGTGCCGCTGTCCCAGCTTCGTCCGTCCAAGCGCAATGTGCGCAAGACCTTGGGCGCTTCCATCACCGAACTGGCCGCAAGCATCCTGCGTGTCGGTCTGCTGCAAAACCTGACAGTGATTCTTGCCAGCGATGGCGAGCATTACGAAGTGGTGGCTGGTGGCCGTCGCCTCGCGGCCTTGAAGCTGCTGGCGAAGAAGCGGCGTATTGCCAAAGACTACGCGGTGCCTTGCCTGCTGGTGGCCGATGCGTCGGCGCGTACCGCCAGCCTGACCGAGAACGTGCAACGCGAAGCCATGCACCCCGCCGACCAGTTCGAGGCGTTCGCCGCCCTGATCGCGGAAGGCCGCCCCATTGAGGACATTGCCGCCGATTTTGGCGTGACCCCGCTGGTGGTGCAGCGCCGCTTAAAGCTGGCGAATATCTCGCCGCGTTTGCTGGCCGACTACCGCGCCGATACCGTGAACCTTGACCAGTTGATGGCGCTTGCAATCACCGACGACCACGCCGCACAGGAAGCTGCGTTCTACGATGCGCCCAACTGGCAGCGCACCCCGAGTGCATTGCGCGAACGGCTGACCGAGCGGGAAATCGATGCTCATCGTCATCCGCTGGTGCGCTTTGTCGGGCTGGAAGCCTACGAGGCCGCAGGCGGCGGCATCCGGCGCGACCTGTTCGCCGAGGGGGACAACGGCGTGTATCTGACCGATGCGGCGTTGATTGACCAACTGGCACAAGACAAGCTGGCAGGCATTGCCGACGAGGTACGCCGCGAAGGTTGGGCGTGGGTGGAGACCGTGCCAGCCGCTACCTATGCCGACCTGCAAACTTTCCAGCGCGCCCCGAAGGAACGGCGCAAGCCTAACGCCCGCGAAGCCAAGCGCATCGCCAAGCTGCAAGCCAAGATACAGGAAGTCGGGGATGCCTTGGAAGTCGCCCTTGATGCCGAGGAGGAAGAAAAAGCCGAAGCGCTCGACGACGAAGGCCGCCGCGTGGGAGAGCAACTGGAGGCGCTGGAAGCCGAATTGCTGGCCTATGGCCCGACTGTCCGCGCTGCTGCCGGTGTTGTCGTCACGCTCGACCGCCAAGGCGAACCTGTCATTCATCGCGGTCTGCTGCGTGACGCCGAGGCGAAGGCATTGCGGACACTGGCGAGGGTGCAAAGCGGTATCGCCCCGGAAGACGCCGAGGACGAGGACAGCCCAGAGCCGAAGAAGGCCGGAATCTCCGAGAAACTGGCGCGCCGTATGAGCGCCCACCGCACGGCGGCACTACAAATCGAACTGGCGCGCAATCCGCAGGCATCGCTGGCCGCGCTGGTGCATGGCATGGTGCAGCGAGTCTTGCAGGATGGCTATGCGGCGGAATTGCCTATCGGGATCAGCGTGCGCCCGCAGGACAGGCTGGAAGGCTACGCCACGGACTGGCCGCAATCGCCTGCCGCTGTCGCCTTGCGGGAACTACAGCAGGCATGGGGCGAGCAACTGCCGGAGGACGATGCAGAACTGTTCGCCGTGCTGCTGGCAATGCCGCAGGATGAACTGGTGCGGTTGCTGGCGGTGTGCGTGGCCTCGACCGTGGATGTGGTTTCTTCGAGAGAACACGATGCGCCGGGCGAAGTGCTGGCACAGGCTGTCGGACTGGACATGGCGGCATGGTGGAAGCCGACTGCCGAGGGGTATTTTTCCCACGTGTCCAATGCGGTGATTCTGGAAGCGGTGCAGCAGTTCGCGCCGCAACATGTCACCCGATTGGCGAAGCTCAAGAAGGCCGACATTGCCAGCGAGGCCGAACGGCTGGCAGAGGGAACGGGCTGGATGCCTGCAATGTTCAAGAGCGAGGGCAGCACTAGCGCGACGCAGGACGCGACGGGCGACACGTTAGAGGAAGCCCCGCAGGATGCCGCCGCCGAGGTGGGGGAAGTGGCCGAAGCGCTGGCCGCGTGAGGTAGCAACGACAAATAGCCCCGGCGCAGAAATGCGCCGGGGTCTCTTTTTTGAAAAATCGGGCGCGGCAAGTTTGCCGCGCCCGGTCTGACCGCCAACAAGCCACCTCAAGAACAAAAAATGCGCCCCGCCTTCGTGGCTGGGCGTCGAATCGGCAGGCACTCCGGCCCACGCTGGGCCTGCGCGTGCGATGCACTTGCTCATTGCACCCCCGGCATTGCCCCGCACCGGGTAGATCAAATAAGACTGGGCGCGTCCATCAGGCCGCGCCCAGTTTCAACATCCAATGCAAAAGCTCCGCGCCGCTGCCAGTGTTCCACGGGCACCTGCTTAAACGCAGAACAGCTCAATAGCAGCAAATATGCGGCTATTGAGGGATTGGCATCTGTTCCTGTTCGCGTGTCGGGATTTTCTGGAGTGGCAGTAGATCCATGACGTCACAGAACAGCGACCGATTCTTCCAGTCGCTTCTGTCGCCGATCACATAGAAACGTCGCTTGGCCCGCGTCGCGGCAACGTTCAGCAGATTGGGTTCCGAAACAGCCCAATTGCGGGCTCCTGCACCTGCCGTGTTGCCACCCAGTACCATGATGACAACTGGCGCTTCCTTGCCCTGCATGGTGTGGATCGTGCCGAACACTATTTTGTTGCCCACTATTCGTTTGAGATTGTTCCGAACGTCTGTGAAGGGTGTGATGACTGAGATGTCTTTGGCCTCCACGCCATCCTCACGCAATAGCACAAGCAATTCCTGCAAGGCCTTGCCTTCAGCAGGTACCCAATTTCCTTGCGACGCGCCACTGGCATGAATCCAGCCCGTCGATAAACTGGCGCGCGTCTCTTTCTCGGGGCTTGGTGCAAGCGTTCCGTACACCATGCTGCCGTCATAGGCAATACGATTGGCGAGCCCGTGCATCGGCCTGTCGCAGCGGCGATGTACAGCCAGCGGCAGTCCAACCCAAGTTTTGCTACCGGCCGGCCCCGCCATGCGTCCCCACGAGGTGGCCTCGTCAGCCAGCGTCTGCGCTGATTGTCGGTTGGGAAGCCAATGCGCATCGACACGGTAGCGCGTGCGCATGTGTTCCAACACCGCATCGGACACAGTAACGATGGGCTTGAGTTGAAGAGGATCGCCCACCAGCAACGCACGCCGGGATCGCCACAGCGCTCCCACCGCAGCTTGCGGGGTAGCCTGGCCGGCCTCGTCCACCAGCAGCCAGCCGATCTCACTGGTACCCAAAGAGCCGAACGAACGGGCAAACGACGCGAAGGTACTGCTCAATACCGGAACGACCATGAACAGCGAAGCCCAGGCGGAACGGATGGCGTCGCGCGAAAGACCTTGGAAGCGTGAGCCAGTCAATAAACCGTTGATAAGGAAAAGGTTGGAGCGTATCCGGGACGCCTCCAACTCGAAGAACGTCCGATGGAGCTTGAGCGCTTGGATGAAGACGCGCGCGCGTGCTTGTCTCCAGCCTTCAATACGCCAAGGCTCGGCCAGTTCAATGGCATCGCCGCGACCGATGGCGTCGCCTTGCAGCCAAGCGATCAGGTGATCGGCTTGGCAGGCGATAGCCAGGCCGGTAGCGTCTCGCGTCAGAACTTTGTCTTGATTCTGCAATTGCAGCAATGCGCGGCGCGCCTCGGCGGTTTGTTTTTCCAAGCTCTCCCTTGATATGTCGAGTTGCTTGGTTAGGCGTGTTATTCGAGCGAACTCGGCAGAGGCCAGATCACGTTCGCATTCCAGCAGTTCCAGTGTTGCGCGCCAATCGCGTTGAGCCCTCCACAGACTGAACAACTTCACCCAGAAACCCGGCTTGCGGGCTTGGTGCTGCTTAAGTGCGTCCAGGCACTGCTTGAGCGCCAAGTTGGCGGGGCGACTTTCCTTTGCATCCAGGTGCGCGAGCTGTGCTACCGCGTCGGCTAGTTTCTGTTCGAGAGTACCAAGTGTTTCGGATCTGTCGGCTATCGTCTTTCTGGTCTTGCAGATCGACTGGATCAACTCGCGAATACGGCTGGCATTGGCGCACGCTTTACGCGCCTCAATCTTGACCGCTTCGTAATCAGAGACCGCTTGCCGCCACAAGGCTTGGCGTTGTTCCGAGGAACGGGCCGCGTTGATCTCGGCATGCGTATTGAGCCAACCCATGAAGCCCTGCGGGCCTTTCTCTTTTTCGGGTGGCGCATCGTCGTGATCGTCGTTGCCACCGTCATTCTCCTCCATAGTGGACGGGACGGAGGACTGGGTGTTTACAGCATTCTCGATTTTCTTCTCTGACTCGACATCTGTGTCTTCTTCGGCCTCGGAATCCGCCTTGTCCTTGCTGCCAAAAGGACGCTGACCATAGAAATAGCAATCCACGAAATTTTTTCGCCGAACCTTGCTGCCCAATGCGCCGGAAATCAGTCCCCAAGCTGGTTTGCCGCTGGTCAGTTCCCCCAATTCGGCGAAATACTCAGCTTCAGGCAGCCAGCTCTCGTCGATCTTGTCCCGCTGAGGCAATTCGAGCGTGACGTTCTCCACGGCGCCGTTATTGGACGACGCGACCACGATTTCAAAGCCATATAGCGCCGGGTTGAGCTTGAAGCAAGCCTGCGGCTTACCGCCGTCATTGGCCTCTTCACGTCCGTTGCCCGCGAACCCATCGGAGGCTCGGCGCAACTTGGCAAGCGCATCGGCTCTGCTGGTGACAATGGCGGCAATCAAGTCACGTAATAGCGTCGTCTTACCCGTGCCTGGCGGGCCGTTGATGCCCAGCAGTCCCTGGTCATCGGCGAGGGTGGACAGGATTGTATTGACGGCCAGTTGCTGGGAATGCACAAGTCCCAGATGCCGCTCGGTGGGCCAGCAGCTATTGGGGTAGGTATCCGGCATCAACCGGTCGATCAGCGGCAGTGATGCGCGGTCGTCGTCAACGTGCAGACGTTGCTGAGGGTCGTACTGGCGGAGGTATTGATCCAGGGGCGCACTTTTCACACCCTTACTGATGCTGTCGGCGACATCGGCAAGATCATCGAGCAAGAAGCTGTTGAGTGGATCGTCTTCCGATTGGGGCTTGTCAGGCTTGACGGGTTGGGAACGAAAACGAAATTGATGCCGATCCACATGACCAAAGAAGTCCGCCACGCCGAGGAACTGAAGAACCCACTGGGTAAACTCGCGCAAAGCGTCGCCAGATACTTGGCCTGCAAGCAGTGTTTTCGCCTGATCACCAGCGGCTTTTTGAGCATCCTCGAATCCCCTTGTCCAGTCTTTTCCAGTCAACACCCGCCCTAGAAACCACGCCTCACTGGAGAGTACGAGGCTGTTATCGACCATTTGGCCGGCCATGGCGAACTTCGCAGCAAACAGAGCCGATTCTCGATACTGCGGCTCTCGATAACCTTGGTCCGCTCCAAAGACTTCCTTGAGCTTTTCGGCGACGAGCCGGCTGTCATACAGGTGGGCATAGAGCGTGTGGCTCCAAACACGCTTCTTGGGTAATTCCTGTCTGCTAACGACACTTTCAGGTGCCCAGGGAGGAACAGGACGCTGGATTGGCGTGTCGTGAATGAACGCACCATATGGGTTGCTGCGTTTCTCTAGCTTGGGTGCCGATTGGGGTTGAAGTAACTCGACTGAATGCCAATACCGAACGATGTTCTCTTGCCCCATCAATTCCTTCCTTTCTTGTCAATTTTTTCTATGTTTTTACAGCCCGACATTCAGTTCGTTCGAATTGGCAGGAGTCTTTGAGCTTGGTAATTAGCCAACAAAACGCTCAGTTCCTAAATGATGGCATGCCATTGCGACGCTCGGGGTGCTGCGTTTCGCCATTACTTGCTGGGCTGGGTTGTGCAAGTGCGCGCCGCCCTCGAAACTGTTGGTTCTACACGACATTGTCATGAGGACGATTCGTTGACATGCAGAACGGCCTTGCCATGAAGATTCCACGCCACGCTTTAACCCGTTTGCCGTCTGGTGCATGAAGCGTTCCCGCTAGTCGTTCCGGGTCGGACCTTGCCAGCATCAAGGCGCATGCCGTCGCGGCCTGCTTGCGGGGATGCCGAGTTGACCATCGTTCCATTCGGGCCAGTTCGACCCCTGCGTCCTTGGCTTGTCGTGAATCCTGGCAAGGGCACGGCTTGCGCCTCGGGCTTCATGGCTGCAACCGTCCGGCCCAAACAATTTCCCCGGCGCTGTGCGCCTTCCTCGCGCAGCAAATTCTTTGGGCCTCCCGGTCCTCCACGCTGTTGCGGCCTCATCGCTTTGCTCTGCGGTGCGGCCAGCCCGTCCCTCGCCGGGCGGATCACCGACAAGGACGCGATGGGCGCGATCTTGCAACCCCGAAAGGAAACTTCATCATGGCTAATATCGGCACCTTCACCGCAGACAAAGACGGCTTCACCGGCACGCTGCGCACCCTGACGCTCAATGTCAAGGTCAAATTCATCCTGAACGACAAGACCAGCGAGAACTCTCCCGACTACCGCATCCAGGCCACCAACGGGCTGGAAGTCGGCGCAGCGTGGAAGAAAGTCAGTCAGGCAGAGAGGCCTTACGTGTCTTGCAGTTTGGATGATCCCTCGTTTCCGGCCACGGTCTACGCCCGCCTGATCGAAGGCGAGGACGGCACGCACAACCTCATCTGGTCGCGCAGCAAGGGCGACTGATTGCCCCCAACGCCCCGCCCATCGTGGCGGGGCATTCCCTAACGGTCAGTGCTCCGGCTCGGAAGCCGCAAGCCGGCTTTCCGTCTCCGTCATCAAGTCGGCCGAGCTGCAACCCAGCGCCCGTGCAATCTTGAGAATGATCGCCAGCGTGGGCATGTGCTCGCCACGCTCAATCTTGCCCATGTGCGAGCGCTCGATGCCGGCCAGGTTGGCCAGCGTCTCCTGGGCGACCCCTTGTTCTGTTCTCAGCGCGCGCACCGCCGCGCCGAAGGCTTGTGCCGGTTCGGCCTCGAAAGTGGTGGCACCGGCCGGACGGCCGCGCTGAATTGATCGCTTCTGCATGCACAGAAGAGTCAATTAACAACACAATTAAAACCACGTTATCTTTAACTCATTGACTATTTCGATCTACCATATCGCGTAACGGTATTGCGCTCTTCATCGTGCTCTTACGCTTTTGCGTAATGCCGGATTCGTGTTTCCGTGCTTTCGTGGATTCGTTGACTTCCATCTGTACGCTTTTACGATCTTCCGTACATCCTTAATGGCGTATTCGAGGCTTTCTGTACATCCAGCTATACGGTTTCGTGCATCGTCGGCTTTGTGGGCATCCTGGCCGCTCCCAGGCTCACCCCACGGCGGACAAGTGCGCGAGACTGGCGCACGCCGCTTGCCGTCAACCCCGGCCCGCACCGGACCGTGTTGGGGTATGACGGCTGCGCTTGGCACGTGCGCCCCAGTCGCCTCGCTCCGCCGTGGAGCGAACCCTTTGAAGGAAGCGACCATGACCCAATCTCTCATCTCCGACGAGCAACGCGTCCAACTGCTCGCCAATGGCCGCGCCAGTGCCGAAGGCCAGGACATTGATCCGGTGCCCGTCGTCAAGCTGTTCACCCCGGACGCGCACGCGACCTGGCTGCTGACCGAACTTGATCCCGAGGATGGCGATACGGCCTACGGCCTGTGCGATATCGGCATCGGCATGCCAGAGCTGGGCAACGTGCGGATATCCGATCTGGCATCCATCGTCGGACCGTTGAAGCTGCCGGTTGAGCGCGACCTGTATTTCGTCGCGAAGCGTACCTTGTCCGACTATGCGCGACTGGCCCGCATCAACGGTTCGATCATCGAATGATCGAACAATGGCCCGCTGCGGCGGGCCATCCAGACGCTGCCAAGCAGGGTAAATGGCAGCTTACTGTGTCTATTTGGGTCTCAGTCCAGACCCTGCGCGCATCAATGTGCACTCTGCACCAGGGCGGTGCAATGGCGACCCAAACAGTCAGGCTCTCCAGAGCTGTTTGCGGCACTGTCTCCGATGCTGCGCACCAACTCCGGTCGCGCAGCCGTCGCACCCGGATACATTTTGCAACATTTTGGAGTCAATTGGTCTTGACACAGCCAAATTATCGAACTTCTTTGACGTTTTGGCGATGACTCTTTAGCGCCGAAAAGTCGGCACCCGTGGCGACTGTTCCTGCTGTTCGACGGGAGGTTGCGCCATGGCAGAACCGAATTCCGATCATTGGCATCCGAGCGCCGCGTATCTCTACGTCCTGCATCTGGACGGGCCGGCCTTGGCTTGGGAATACTTGCGACGCGACCCGGACTACCGGCTCGACTGGCTACGCCGTCACCGCCACCCCGAGCAGGCGCAGCGCTGGGGCCTGCGCCTACTGGAAGATCCCGGCCAAGACGCGCGGGACGCGCACCCGGCCTGGTTCCCCGACCACGATATCGTGGTGCAGCTCTTTCCCGATGCCGATCCGCCGCCCGATGCGGTAGCGTTCGATTTCTGGCGCATCCCTGGACACAAAAAACTGATCCATGATGGCCGACGCCTGGTGCTGGTCGCCCGGCAGCCGGGCTGCTGTCTGCGTTTGACACTCTCGCCAGCGCTGGAGGTCGGCATGGCCTACGTCTACGCCATCCGCGCCTGTCAAGCGCCTTGCGCCCGCTATCGCACGCTGGCGGGCGAATTGGACAAGCTGCAGGATGCCAGCGAGACACCGCTTGCGGGAGTGGGCAAACCGCGTCCATCCCCGTCGTCACTGCTGGAACTGCACACCTTGCAGGCGCTCGACGGCACCCTGGCTGGCGCGTCCTTGCGCACGGTGGCCGACGTGCTGTTCGGCTCCGATGCCGTGGCCGGGGGCTGGCACGCCGATGGCGATCTGCGCGCCCGCGTGCGCCGCCTGGTGCAACGCGGGAAAAAGCTGATGTTGGGCGGCTATCGCCGTCTGGCACAGCTTCCATCGCTTGAGCAGGGACGTTCTGCATCGGATGCAAAACGTCCCTGAGCAGAACGCCGCGCTTTCTTGAGACTGCCTCCATCCGGTCGCGCTATTGCGACCGGCGACCCTGACCGATGGAGGTTCACACCATGAGACCAGTTCCCTTGCGGCCCGCTGCCGCCCCCACGGCTACTGCCAAGCAGCCCGCCCGCTACCTGACCAATGACGAGGCCGCCGAGTTCCTGCGGCTTTCGCCGCGCACGCTGGAGAAGCAACGCGTGATCGGCGGCGGACCACGCTTCCGCAAGTTCGGCCGACGTGTCATGTACGCGGTGGCCGACCTCGAAACCTGGGCGGATGCCCGGAGCTTCGAAGCCACCTCCGACCCTGAATACGCCGAGCACCACTCTGGCGACAGCCGCGATGGTCACCATGGTCGCCGCTGAAGTTAGGCAGGCCAGGCGCATTAGTGGCCCTCGCCATGTCCAGCCCATCGCTGCCGAAGACGCAGGAGCAGCCGATGCAGCAGCACGAACAGCTCGACCTGTTCCGCGCGCTGCCGGGCGACATGGCGCCGCGCGACGCCCAGGACCTGATGGCCTATCCGTTCTTCTCGCTGGCCAAGTCGCGGCGCATTGCGCCGATCGACTTTCGTTCTGGCGGCGTGACCGTGCGCGTGGAGGGAACACAAGAGCATGGCATCGCCACGATCTGGGATGCCGACATCCTGATCTGGGCGGCCAGCCAGATCGTGGAAGCGCGGGATGCTGGCATTCGCAGCTCCCGCCGGATGCAAGCCACACCCTACGAGATCCTGCGCTTCATCGGGCGCGGTACGTCGCTGCACGACTACCAGCGCCTGAAGGCGGCGCTGGACCGCTTGCAGTCCACCAGCGTGGCGACCTCGATCCGCGAAACGACAGGCCGACGCCTGCACCGCTTCTCGTGGATCAACGAATGGAAGGAGCGGGCCGACAGCAACGGGGTTCCGCTGGGTCTCGAATTGATTCTGCCGGACTGGTTCTATGCCGGTGTGCTGGACGAAGCCCTGGTGCTGACCATCGACCCGGCGTATTTCAAGCTCACGGGCGGTATCGAGCGCTGGCTGTACCGGCTGGTGCGCAAGCACGGCGGCAAACAACCCGGTGGCTGGCAGTTCGACTTCCGGCACCTGCACCGCAAATCGGGCAGCTCGGCACGCTTCTCGGACTTCGCCTACGACCTGCGTGCCTTGGTGGCACGCCAGTCTTTGCCCGGCTACGCCCTGAGCATCGAGCGATTGCCGGGGGAGCCGGAAATCCTGGTTTTCCGGCCGAAGTTATCCACCGAAAACACAATCCAGGTCGGCAGATCATGATTTTGTGGATAACCGGTGCATATCCTGTGAATGGCCTCATGCTATCAGGCGCAAGGTGGCTCGTGCTATCGGGAGTACGGCTCTCGTGCTATCAGGAGTACGAATCGGCCGCAAAGCCAGTAACGGCGCGGGTTCCGGCCTCCCTTAACTTACCTAACTTAAAACATCTAACTTTTAATAAGAGCGCGCCGGTTCGGTGGACAACTACTGAAAACCAAAAGCCACGGCAAAACCGAAGCCAAAACCAAAGACGTTTTGCAAGTCAAAAACAGCCAGGCTTTCCAAGCGGGAGGGCCGCACCATGATCGTCGCCTTGCTCAACCAAAAAGGCGGGGTCGGCAAGACCACGCTTGCCACTCACATCGCCGGTGAACTGGCGATGCAGGGACAATCGGTCATCCTGCTGGATGCCGATCCACAGGGATCATCCCTCGACTGGACACAACGGCGCAGCCAGCAAGGGCTGCCACGGTTATTCAGCGCTGTCGGCTTGGCAAGGGAAACGCTGCACCAGGAGGCGCCAGAACTGGCTAGGCGCTGCGATCACATCGTTATCGATGGGCCGCCCAGAATCGCCGCACTCGCGCGCTCCGCGCTGCTGGCGGCCGACTGTGTGCTGATCCCGGTGCAGCCCAGCCCTTACGACCTATGGGCCAGCGCCGAGATGGTGGCGTTGATCCGCGAGGCTCAGGTCTTTCGGCCGGCGTTGCGTGCGGCCTTTGTCATCAACCGGCGTGTCAGCACCACCGTGATTGGACGCGAGGCGCGCAGTTCTCTCGCCGATCAACCACTGCCAGCGCTACGTGCAGAGGTTCGCCAACGCATTGTCTTCGCCGACAGCGTGGCCGCTGGTCAGCTTGCACGCGAACTGGCAGCGGATAGCGCAGCCGCACGGGAAATCACCGCGTTGGTGGACGAACTCTTGCGGTGGTCGTCATGAGCAGCGGACGTGGCAAGCGTTTCACCATCGGTGCACGTCCCCCGGCGAATCCGCACGCGGAAGCATGGATTCGCCAGGGCGACGGCAGCGACATCAACAAGGGCGACCTCTACACCGCCCGATTGACTCTCGATGTAACACCCGCGCTGCGCGCTCGCATCAAGGTTTCTGCCTTCACCCAAAACACCACGGTGGCCGAACTGCTGCGCGCCTTACTGGAACGTGAGTTCCCGGAGAAGACACCATGAATACCGATACGCAGGTCCATCCAACAACGAGCGCAGCTGCGTCGCCGCCATCGCCGCGTACACTTGCCAGCCAGGTCGGCAATGTGCCGCTGACCCGCGTGGCACTCGCTTACGTGAACAAGCGCATCAATCTCTATCTGCGCTTCGGCAACCCGGCGCGTACCATCCAGCTCGACCGCTGGCGGCGCAGTGCGGTGTTCCTGCCTGCATCCATCTTCTGCCGCATTCGCTGGGAGTCCAACGACTACGGTACGACACGCTGGCAGCTCATGGTGATGCAGGCCTGCACGCCACTGGACGCAGTGCAGCGCATCCCCGGCATACAACCCGGCGCGCGCATCCTGCTGCACGCCGAAGGTGAACGACAGGTGCAGGCCGTGCTGTCGTTGACCGATGCCATCGAAGCGCTGGGTATCGCCCCCATCGACGTGTCGCCAGCGTACTGGCGCACGCTGGGCAATCGTCTCTCCGCACACCAGGCACTGCCGCAATATACCGCCGAGCGGCATGCCGCCTGGCTCACCGGGAGGGAATTGCAATGACTGCGGCAACGATCAAACCTCGCTCGCGCATGCGCGCTCACCTCGTATTGGCGATGCTGTCCGCCTGCGGCCTCGCTGCGCTGGCCTGGGCATCCTTCGCGACGCCTTCGGCGCACGTCGTCTACAACCCGTCCAATAGTGTGCCGGTCGGCTGGTATCGCATCGAGCCAATCAATTCGCCAGCAGACTCATTGCACGTCGGCAGCATCGTGCTGGCCCGCCTTCCGGCAGAACCCGCCGCGCTAGCTGCGCAGCGTGGCTACCTGCCGTTACACGTTCCGCTGCTCAAACGTGTCGGTGCGGTTGCACCTCAACACGTCTGCATCGTGAGCGGTGTCGTGCGCATTGACGGCGTGCCGGTGGCCGCCGTGTTGCACGCCGACCGGCGGGGCCGTCCGCTGCAATCCTGGCAGCAGTGCCGGGCGCTCGCCGAAGGTGAACTGTTTCTGCTCAGTGCGACCAATCCGGCGTCATTCGACAGCCGGTATTTCGGGCCGATTGCTTCATCTGCCGTGATCGGTACAGCGCAGCCGTTTTACCTGGAGAAGCAACCATGAAATCGGTCGACTGCATGCAGTCTGACTGGGGGCCATCGCGGTCTCGTTTTTGCGTTGACCGGCTATCGGAACTATCGTTTCCGATGCTGACGCAACGTCATTGTGCGTGCAGTTTGAATGCATTTGCACCGCGTTTTGCGCAGTATCCGTCGCTGCATTTGAGAGCCGGTTGTCCGCATTTTTTTGCGCACGTTTGCGTGCGCTCCAACGTGCAGATGGATTGCCCCGAGCGCGGCATACCTCAGGTATGGCTGGCGCTCGTCGGCCGGCAGGCTGCGCGGGACGCAGCGCCGCCGGGGCACCGCAGCCCCGTGCCGTCAGGCCGGGGAAAGGTGCAGGGCAAGATTGAAGGGGCCGGCACGCTGCCGGCCCATAAGCGAGTCTGCACGTGGGGTTGGCGCGGCACGCGCTATTTGGCGGCACCGTGCCGCGATGTCGGCCAAAGCCTTGTGGGCATTGGCGAAACCGCGAGTATGGCACGCCCTGGTCGGATGGCCTTGGCTGGAGTGTCCGCATGAGCAGGCGCGGCAGCTCGGACGGCGAGGAGCACTTCCGCATCCGACCCGGCACACCCAAGCAGCGCGGCCAGGCCTTTGTCTCGAAGGTGTTGCGGCAGGCCAGCAAAGGACACAACTCGACCGGCCGCAAGCCCGGCAAGGTGCCCGGATCGCGCCTGGGACGCGGCCATGTGGCGGCGCGCTTCACCGGGCAGTCGCTGTCCGCGACTTCCCGGCGCGCCACCGTCAAGGTCCGGCTGGTCTACCTCAAGCAGGCCGGTGCGCGTTCGACTATCACCCACCTGCGCTACATCGAGCGCGAAGGTGTCGGCCGTGAGCAGGACACCGGCAAGGCCTATGGGCCAATGACCGATGAAGCGGACTTACCGGCCTTCGAGGAACGTGGCCGGGAAGATCGGCACCAGTTCCGGCTGATCGTCTCGCCCGAGGATGCCGAACAGCTCGACGACCTGCGCACCTACACGCGCCATCTGATGGGGCGCATGGAAGCCGATCTGGGTACGCGCCTAGACTGGGTTGCTGTGAACCACTGGAACACCGACAACCCGCATACACATATCGTGTTGCGCGGCAAGGAAGACACCGGCAGGGACCTGATTATTTCGCAGGCGTACATCACCCGAGGCATGCGTGAGCGCGCCGCAGAGCTGTCCACGGAATGGTTGGGGCCGCGCACCGAGCTGGAGATCCAACGCACCTTGTTGCGCGAGGTGGATCAGGAGCGGTGGACTAGCCTGGATCGCACGCTGCAACGTGAAGCAAAGGATGGGCTGAACCAGGTCAATCAACCAGCCAGCGACCCGAAGCTGCGGCAGCAGCGTGTGTTGCTGGTGGGACGCTTGCAGCAGCTGCAGCGCATGGGGCTGGCGAGCGAACACCAGCCCGGCGTCTGGGTAGTTCACGCCGATGCGGAGCCCGTGCTGCGGGCCATGGGCGAACGCGGCGACATCATCCGTACCATGCAACGGGCCATGGGCGGTGCTCAGCGCGACCTGGCCGTATTTCAGCCAGGAGAAGAAAGCCGTTCCGTCATCGGCCGGGTAGCCGGTAAAGGGCTTGCGGACGAGCTGTACGACAAGGGCTATTTGGTGGTCGATGGCATTGACGGCAAGGCGCACTACGTAGCATTGCCGGCCAAGACGGAGCTGGCGCAGTACCCGATCGGCGCCATAGTCGAAGCACAAGGTTCAACTAAGGCCCGGGCGGTCGACAAAACCATCGCCGCGCTGGCCGTCGATGGCGTGTATCGCACCGAGCATCACCTAGCCGTCGCGCAGGGCCATTCCTCATCCGACCGCGACCCGCGCGAGGTGGTGGCCTCCCATGTGCGCCGGCTCGAAGCCCTACGCCGCACCGGCACTGTGGAGCGCGTAACCGAAGGCGTCTGGAGAGTGCCCGGTGACCTGATCGAACGTGGCCGCAAGTACGACGCGCAGCGCCTCGGCGGCGGCGTGGCGGTGGAACTGAAATCGCACCTGCCCATCGAGCTGCAGGCCCGCGTGGTCGGCGCTACCTGGCTAGACCAGCAATTGATTAGCTGCAATAATGGGTTAGGCGACCTCGGGTTTGGTGCCGAGGTTAAGGACGCGCTACGCGAGCGCACCGACTTCATGATCGAACAGGGCTTCGCCGAACGGCGCGGGCAGCGAGTAATCCTGGCGCGCGATCTGTTAGCGACGTTGCGCGGGCGCGATTTGGCGAAGCTCGCGCAGGACATTGCGACCGAAACTGGCCTCGAGCATCGGCCGGTGGAAAATGGGAAGCGCGTGGTTGGCGTCTACCGGCGCAACGTCATGCTCGCCAGCGGGCGCTACGCGATGCTCGACGATGGCAAAGGATTTAGCCTGGTGCCGTGGAAGCCGATGATTGAGCAGCAGCTTGGCAAGGCGGTCGCGGCTACTGTCCGCGCAGGCAGCGTCACTTGGGATTTTGGAAAGCAACGCGGCCCGTCGATTTGAACCACCCGCGAAGATGCTCGAATCATGTACAGCGGTAAATCCGTTGGTGTTGATTTTCCACTACTCGGTCATGTAAATATCTACGATGTATGAGGAGTCGGCAATTCGAAATCTCTGCGCCGCGCTATGTGACATCGACTGATATCAGTGTGGAGAACTCTTTGAAAACACGTTTATGACGATCACTCCAGCAAGGATGAGCGCCATTCCGCCGATTGCAGCAAAGTCAAGTCGCTGCTTGAACACGATCCAGGCAACTACTGCCGTTAGCACTATGCCAGCGCCGGACCACAAGGCGTAAACAATGCCGACCGGAAGTACCTTTAGCGTCAGGGACAGGAAATAAAACGACCCGGCATAGCCCGCCGTCGTGGCTAAACTAGGCCATAAATTTGTGAAGCCATCAGACGCTTTGAGGAAAGAAGTCGCGAAGACTTCAAGAACAATCGCGACAACGAGGTAGAGGTAAATGCTCATAATTTATCCAATTGAAGATGGTTTGAGTTAGGTCCAGAGCCAGATAAATTGTTCTTTGACATCAAGGTCATAAACTTATGATGAGGGATGTCACAAGTGCCTTACGGTACAGGCCGGCTTAGAGGAGCGAGAAAGGTGTTTGCGTCGCTTGCGAAGCGTGCAGCCAATGAGCGCGCGTGAGCAGTGCGATTGAAATTACCTGCAAAATCTTTGACCATCCCCCCAGAGTCGGCCCAAAGCAGCAATGCCAACTGCCTGCCTGAGTCGGCGTCAATTGCCTCCAGCTCCGTCGCAAGGGCTCCGTCGCAAGGGCTCCGTTGCGAAGTGGACCAATCAACGCTGTCGTGAGAGCGTTCAAAGCAGGAGATGCTTCGGTGATCCGGGTGATACGTACTCGCAAAACCAGTGCAGGTTTATTGGCAGAGCGTTCGCTCAAGCTAAAACTCTTACTGACCTCCGTAGCCAAGATGTTCTGCAAGACATCACGGACTTCTTTGGTCGTCTCGGTCGATACTTCGGCAGTGACTGAATCCTCTACCTCGATAGGCTCAATGGTGGCCCACTTATAGCGGCCAAAATCGTCTTGCTTTGGAGGGATCGCCATCGCCAGGTCATTACTTTTTACCAAGCCATCATATGACGTGGCCTTGTTGGATTGCAGTGGTGTGCTCGTCGCGCATGCGCCAAGACCTCCCACCATCAGAACCACCAATGCCACCTTCGCACATCGCATTGAAGAGGATGCGAGCAGCGATTGTTGCGAACCTTGGCTCATGGGCGTTACGCTACTTCCCGACGCGCGCAATTGTGCCGAGGGAAGTCGATAGATTTTTGAGAACATAGTCATGGTTACCGTAGATATTAGTTTTGCGAGGTGACCGCATTAGCGGTGGATTTTTTTTCAAGCAATCGGGACAGCGGGCTGTCGAACAGCAATTCATACAACGCTGGGACCATTCCGAGCGTGACCAGTGTGCCGAGCGCCAAGCCTCCAATGATGGTGATTGCCATACCAGACCAAAGTGGGCCGCCGAACAACAACAGGGGCACTAGGCCTGCAACGCAGGTTAGCTTGGTCATCACGATTGGCCGTAAGCGCTGCACAGCCGACGTGATGACGGCATCCCGCGGACCGCGACCTGCATGGAGCTCAGCCTCAATGCGCTCTAGAAGCAACACTGCGTTGTTGACGATAATGCCGGCGAGCGAGAGAAGTCCGAAGTTCGCCATAAAGCCCAGCGGCTCGCCAGCCAGCTTCAGTGCAGGTGCCACGCCGATTAGCGTAAACGGGATGATGGCCAGAATGAGCAGTAGTTTCCTGAACGAGCCAAACTGCCATATGAACAAGATCAGCATAGCAATTGCTGCATGCGGTAGGTACTCACTGAGTGCATCATTAGCTTCAGCAGCTTCTTCGATTTCGGCCCCCATTTCGATGCTGTAGCCTGGAGGCAGTTTGAGTGCCGCAATAGTTGGTGCCAGTCGATCAACCACCTGCTGTGCTGTCTCGCTGTCGCTGCGCCCCTCCACCGTTAACGTGCGAGAAAGATCTCGTCGTCGGATGACGGAAGGCTCGGACCCCAGTGAGACCCGGGCGATGGCCGACAAGGGCACGGGCGTAGCGCTTGCGCCCGTATATACCAATGTGTTGGCCACGTCTTCTGTGCGTTGTCGTTGAAGAGGCGTACCGCGCACCACCACAGGGACCAGCGTGTCGCCGTCGCGGAGCACAGATGCATCGATGCCGGAGAATCGCGCAGCTAGCGAAGTGGCTACCTCTTCACTTGTTACACCGAGCCGGCGTGCTTTGGCCTGGTCGATTTGCACATCAATTCGCGGGACACGGTTATTCCAGTCGTCGCGCACACCGACTACTCCGGCTACCTTGCGCAGTTCGGCCTTGATTTGCTCTCCCAGATTTTTTAGCACCGCCTCGTCAGGACCGAATATCCGGTAAGCCACAGTGCCGGAATCGCTTGACCCCAGCGAGAACCGTTTGACCTCGCTGCGGATCTCTGGATAGTTTTGGGAAAGATAGTCGCGTGTGCGCGCAATCGTGGTGTCAAGCTCGTTCTTGGAAGTCACGCCGACTGTGAAATAGCCAATATGCGAGGCAGGAAGCGGCGGGTTCAAACCTAGGATGATGCGTGGACCGCCATCGGCAACATAGCCGATGCTGGTGGTGACCTCGGGATTAACCTTTTTGTCAGAGAGCCAACGGCTGATGTTTTGCACCTTGACTAACGTGGTGCGTGAATCGCTTCCAGGCTGCAGCTCGATCGATACTTGGTACTGGGGCCGGTCCGACTTGGGCAGGAATCCCGCAGGTACCGTCGACAGCAGCAGCAGGGCCAGTGCGAGGAGGGTCGCCATGACGCCAAAGAACACTAGCTTGTGATCCAGGACCGCGTTGATGGCACGGCGGTAAAAACGGTAGAACCCCGCCTCGGTGTTGACTTCGCCGTGGGCTTCTTGTCCGGTATGGTGGGATACTTTGAGGAAGTAGTAGCACAGAAGTGGCGTTACCGTCAGGCATAGGAGCCAGGAGCCGAGCAACGCTAGCGCCAGCACCAAGACCAGCGGACGGAGATACTCATTGATCGATGTGTCGCCAAAGAAAAAGGGCGAGAACGCGAAGATGATCACCAGCGATGATGTGAGCAGGGGGATCGCGAGCGTTTTGCCCGCCTGGATACACGCCTCGCGCCGGGTCTCGCCAGCCACCAATCGGCGTTCAACGTCTTCGACAATCACAATGCCGTTGTCCACCAAAAGACCCAGCGCGATGATGATGGCGGCCATCGAGACACTATGCAGTTCGATGTGCATGAATTGCATGGCGATCAGGGTGCCGAGGATGGTCAAGGGAACTATGCTGCCGACAATCACGCCAGCGCGCCAGCCAAGGAATAGCACGACCACCGTCATGACGATCACGATGGTCTCCCCCATAACCTGATTCATCTTGCCCATTTCGCGATCCACGACGTCCGCCTGAAAGGTGACGTAGTCGAGCGTAAAGCCCACGGGCAACATTTGCTGAAGCTCGCTCACGCGCGCCTTAAGGCTGCGACCGAAAGCCTGGATGTTCTGGCCCGAGCGCATCGATACTCCGAGCACTACGGCTGGCTCGCCCTTGTAAACGGCGGCTGAATCCGGTGGATCGGCAGGTAGCACCTTAATTTGCGCAATGTCGCCTAGACGGACGGTATTCTCGGTACGACCGCTGTGGTCTGGCACGCTGAGGACGAACTCTCTCAGTGCCTGAAGTGATCGGATCTCGCCAGAAGCCACCAGTGCAGTGTTGAGCCCGCTCATCACCATCTGTCCACCAGACAGCACAACGTTTTGTTGCTGCAACTGCTGCAGCACGGCGGGCGCAGCAAGACCGAGACCCGCCAGGCGGGCCCGGTCAAATTCAATGTAGATGCGCTCGTCTTGCAGCCCGTGAAGGCTTATATTCTGTACGCCCGGCAGCTCGTAAAGACGATCCCGTAACTGCTTGAGTGGTTCACGCATTTCGCTCATGGCGAAGCCTGGAGCGGTGACCGCAATCGAAGCAACCGCGACCCGGCCGAAGTCGTCGTTAATGACCGTTGGCAAGGTGCCGCTAGGGAATTGCGGTGATACCTCTGCGACCTTCGTCCGGACCTTTTGCCAAATAGGTGTCAGGTCAGAATACTTCTCTAAAATCGTAACTTGCACAATGACTGTGCCTGTACGAACTGTACTAACTACATGCTTGATCTCAGGGAGTTCACGCAAACGCGCTTCAAGCGGTCGTGCGATCAGTTGCTCCATACGCTCAACTGGTAACCCAGGGTTGGAGACAAAGATCATAGCGTCGCGAATGGTGGTCGACGGCTCCTCCTGCGAGGGAAATCGTAGGAAAGCAAATACGCCTGCGATCAATACCAGGGCCGCGACAAAAAAGGTGAGGCGGCTTGAACCCAGCGCCGATTCGGTAAGCTTCATGGCTTGCCTCCGTGGAGCAGGGTCGTAGATGCGTGTTCTACTGCGGCTTGGCCGTCGACCAAGAAGGCCGCCCCGGCGATTACTACCCGGTCACCGGAATTCAGTCCGGATTTCACCGGAATGCGTCCGTCGGGCAGCAGACCCTCGTTGAGTTGGACAGTACGTTTAACGAGTTTGGTTTGCTCCAGTAGGTAGACGCTGCCATGGTCGGAATCAACACCCGGTAAGAGCGCCGCTGCGGGCACCGACATGCCTTTGTTTGTGATTCCGGGCAACTCTAATGACAGCATTGCACCACTGCGCAAAGTCGGCGTGGCGCCGTCAAGGCGAAAGATAGCTTGTACCAACGAGCCGCTCTCATTTCGGCTGGAGATGCGTTCCAGCTTCAACGGTAGTTTGGTAGCGGGCTGCGACGTTTGCGTGATAGTCGCTTGCGCGGACTCACCCGGAGCGATACGGGCTGCCACCGCCTCCGGCAGCATAGCAACTACCTCCAAGGTCTGGCCCGCCTCTATCTGGAATACGGGCAATCCCGCGCTGATGTCGGCAAAAGGTTGGGCATTGCGTGCCACGATCACGCCGTCGAACGGGGCTGTGATGCGAGACAAGGCTAACTCCCGCCGAGCCAGAGCCAGAGCGGCTTCAGCAGCCTGAAGTTGGCTCTGGGCGATTCGATGCTGGGTTTGAACGGACTCTAGTGTGATGGGAGAGACGATCTGGTCTTTGGCCAATGATTCGTTTTGCCGGAGCTGGGTGGCACGCTCGGCGAGAGCTGCGACCGCAGCAGTACGATCCGCTTCTGCTTTTTCAATATGCCGTAGTGCCGGTGATTCGTCGAGGCGAGCCAGCACTTGCCCTGACTTTACGCGGTCTCCAACATCGACAAGGATGGCACTGATGCGTCCCGATGATTCGAATCCGAGTTCTGAGCGTTGGCGTGCGCGCAGTGTGCCGATGAAGGATTCACTAGCTTGCAATGTACTGCTGGATACAACTTCCACTTTGACTGGCCGAGGAGCCACAGGAACTGGAGAGGTTTTTTTGGCGCAGCCAGCGATCAGTGCGGCTAGCAATGTGACGGCTACAGCCGTAGAGGTCGAGGATGACATAAAAATCCTGTAGGGGGTTAGGTTAGTTGTTTGGCGAGCGTATGAAGCGCTAATCGAATGGCTTTGCGTTCATGCTCGTTGAATCGATGGAAATCCAGAAGCTGAAGCATCGTGATCCCGTCCAGCGCTGCGGCGATCACCAATGCGGTGCCGTTTTGGGGGCCTGAGTTGGCAAAGTCGCTATAGAGATGGTTATATAGGTCGCGCACAGGCCCTAATAGATGCGGATAGTTGGATGCAGCCGCAAGCAGATTGCTCATTAACTGTTTTTCACCAGGCTGCATGTCGAGCGTGTCGTCGATCATGGCTCGCAACAAGTCACCACTGGAGTTGCCGGCCTGGGTTGCCTTGGCTCGATTGCGTTGTCCCCACTCTTCAAGCATGGCTTTGACGACCGCTTCCAGAAGATCGTCCTTAGTCTTGAAGTGATAGATAAGACCGCCCTTGGTGACGCCGGCGTCAGCGGCAACACCCTCTAAGGTCAACGCCTGAACTCCCTGTGTCGAGACGATCTCGGTGGCGACATCAATAAGTCTTTGTTTGGCGCTGGGGCGCGTAGATGAATTAGTCATGGGATGTTTGAGTGGTTGTAAATGTACTGTACGTATAATAAAGTAATAAGCATTAAACGTCAACTCTGGAAATCTCATGCCCACTTACACCAAAAAATGCATACCTAAAATCGCCATCTCTGCGCTCACGCTACTGATGCTCGGGGGGTGTTCGACGCCACCTCCTGTGGCACCCTTGTCAACTGCCGTGCCGCCGACGTGGAGCTTTAATCCCATGGTGGAATCGGACAGCAACCCCATGGCCGCCACCGCTTGGTGGCAAGACTTTGGCAATGCGGAATTGAATGCTTTAGTTGAATCTGCGTTGTTTGCGAACTCTGATCTTCGTATCGCTGCAGTCCGGGTCGCGCAGGCTCGTGCCCTGGCGGGCAGCACCGACGCTGATCGCTACCCACAATTAGGGCTTAACGCCGGATTACGGCGCGGTCGGGACTCCAGCGCCGATCCCAAAGCTGACCTGAGCTATGGCGGCTTCAGAGCGAGTTGGGAGCCTGATCTTTTTGGTGACAAGGGACTGGCGAGTCTTGCTGCCGAACGAGACTTCGAAAGTGCAGAACTTGCACGTCAGGCGATGCGGGTAGCGATTGCTGCAGAGGTTATGACAACGTATTTCGATGCGCAATTTCTCACGCAGCGAGAGGCCGTTACTCGCGATGTCGTTGTTACCTTAGAACGTCAAATCGAAGTAGCCAAACGGCGCTTTCAGGCGGGACAGGTCAGCAAATTGGACATCGATAGGCTCATGTCGGAGCTTGGGCAAGAGCGAGCCATCGCGGCACAGCTTCGGGGGGGGCTAGACGTGAAACTTCGGCAGTTGACGGTTCTTCTCGGGGAGGCAAAACCTCGCATCGGGTTGACGTTCCCTACGAACGCAAATGGTAGTTCGGGCATGCCGCCGTTGTTATTGCCGATCGAATTGTTGGAGCGTCGCCCGGATGTTAGAGGGTCTGCCCGCGCTGTCGAAGCCGCCATCGCTCGCCTTGGAGTGGCCAAACGCGACCTGTATCCGCGTATCACGCTAGATTGGTCAGGGCGCAAGGAACGCCTTAGCTCCGAAAGTAGCAGCGCATCGCCAGCCACTGTCATTGGCTATGGTGTTGCTCTTTCACTTCCCATCTTTGATGGCGGTCGAATCCGGGCCAACATAGAAATTCATGAAGCAAAGGCACAAGAAGCGATGCTGCTTTACGAAAAAGCCATGCTGAGCGCACTGGCAGATGCCGAGACTGCCGTAGTGCAACTTGCATCCACGCATGCCAGCGTTGCGGAACTGGAACGGGCACAGACGGCAGGGGCTGATGCCGCATCCAAGAGCGAGCGCCTGTTTAGTGCGGGTCTGGTAGATCTGAATACGGTTCTCGATACGCGCCGCAGTTACCTCAGGGCACGTGATGGTCTGATGCAAGGGCAAGCGGCTCAATTGGCTGCTGCGGTGGCAGTGCGGCGGGCCTTCGCTGGCAAGGTTTGAGCAACATTGGCCAAAGGGAAGGCTTGCATTTCATAGGAGCAATCGATGGTAAGGAAATAACATGGAACTTCGTCATCTACGCTGCTTTATTGCGGTGGCCGAAGAGCTGCATTTTGCCCGCGCGGCCGAGCGCCTGCACATAGAGCAGTCCCCGTTGTCGCGGGCTATCAAGGAATTGGAGTCCGACTTGGCTGTGCAGTTGTTCGAACGGACGACACGACGCACGCGGTTGACTTGGGCGGGTAAGGTCTTTCTGGAGGAGGCCCATCGAATCTTCGCCGCTATCGACCAAGCCAAAGCGAGCGTGAAGGCCGCAGCTACCGGTTACCACGGTCGCCTGCGTATCGCGCTGTCCGACAGCATTGCCCAACCACGATTATCGGCTTTGCTGGCACAGTGCCGCGAAGAGGAACCAGAGGTAGAGATTCGCTTGTCAGAAACGCCGCTGTCGCAACAGATAAAGGGGCTGCAAAGCGACCTGTATGACGCGGGGTTTGCACTATCCGACGAAGTGGGTGAAGGCCTTATCGCGGAGGCCATCTGGAGTGAGTCGCTGGTGGTCGCCGTACCGGCTCGCCACCCTATCCTGGTGCACAGGCGCATCCCTCTCGACGAGGTGTTGCGCTATCCGTTGGTGCTGTGCCATCCCGAAATCTGCGAAGGTTTCTGGCAGCAGGTCAAGCGGGTGCTGCGCACGGTGAATACGAAGCCCATCGTGGCAGATCGTGTGCCGACGCTGGACTTGATGATGACCTTGGTGGCCGCTGGATATGGATTGGGGTTCGCGGGCGAAAGTCAGATCGCTGCGTGCCGCAATCCCGATGTGATCGCCCGCCCCCTGGCCGGTCGCTCGCCGATGCTGACTACCTACCTACTGCGACCAGACACCGGGCCATCCGAACAGTTGATCCGCTTCATCGACAGGGTAAGTCCTGTCGATGACCAAGCATCGAATCCCGCCACCGTTCAATGAAAGCTCATGCCATGAAGATGATTACTACCCTGATTATCGTGGCGGTGCTGACCGCCTGCAGCCAGTCTGCGCCCACGAATACTGCCGAATCACTGGCCGCCAACCCCGAGCGATTGAAGGAACTGCGCGTGCAGTGCAAGGCTGACCGCGCGAAGTTAGGCGATGCGTTGTGCAATGCTGTGGCAGAAGCCACACGCAAACGCTTCATGGGAAATGGCACTCCGTACACGCCTGAACCGACACCGAAGAACTGATCGCCTCGCGCAGATAGTGACCTTGCGACCGGTCAATTCCCGTCGCATGTCTCTGCACGTGCCAATTCTTCACATCGACAAAAAATCTTTCAATAAATCGCCATACACGCCGCAACACGCATTCGCTTGTGGCGTTTTTCTTGTCTACGCCCCTGCTGGAAATCTTTCTTTTTCTCCTTGAATTGTGCCGATAACGGTCTTTGACCGGCGCTGACCCAACACCGAACCTCACGTCTGCGGCACGTCTTTGTGCGCGCGACGTGCAGAAGAAATTCGGAGGTCGGAATGCAAGGGACCAGTGTGCTGTTCGGTCAGGTGTTGACGGTGTTCAGCATCGTCATAGCCGGCGTGTGGGGGGCCACACAATGGACCGCCGCCGCACTGGGTTACCAGCTACGCCTTGGCACGCCCTGGTTCGACTTCTTCGGCACGCCGGTCTATCACCCGTGGCGGCTGTTCGAGTGGTGGTTCTTTTTCGACGCTTACGCACCGCACGTCTTCAACACAGGTGGTGTCATCGCTGGCGCAAGTGGCCTGGTTGCCATGGTGGTCGCCATCGGCATGTCGATATGGCGCTCGCGGCAGTCCAAGCTGGTCACGACCTACGGCTCCGCGCGCTGGGCCGATGCCAACGAAATCCGCAAGGCAGGATTAACTAATCCGGCCGGTGTTTTCCTCGGCCTGCATGACGATCAGTATCTTCGGCATGAAGGGCCGGAACACGTCCTGACCTTCGCGCCGACACGCTCGGGCAAGGGCGTGGGTCTGGTGGTGCCAACGCTGTTGTCATGGCCTGCATCCGCAGTCATCCACGACATCAAGGGCGAGAACTGGAACATCACTGCTGGCTGGCGCTCGCGTTTCTCGCACTGCCTGCTGTTCAACCCGACTGATCCCAAATCAGCCGCGTACAACCCGCTGCTGGAAGTTCGGCGCGGCGCGCATGAAGTGCGCGACGTGCAGAACATCGCCGACATCCTGGTCGATCCCGAAGGTGCGCTGGAACGGCGCAACCACTGGGAGAAAACCAGTCACGCTTTGCTGGTAGGCGCGATCCTGCATGTGCTCTATGCAGGCGAAGACAAGACGCTGCGTGGCGTCGCCAATTTTCTTTCTGATCCGGCGTGTCCGTTCGAGGTGACCTTGCACCGGATGATGACAACGCGCCACCTGGGCGCGAGCACCCATCCTGTTGTAGCATCGGCCGCGCGCGAGGTGCTCAACAAGAGCGACAACGAGCGCTCGGGGGTTCTGTCCACGGCCATGAGTTTTCTGGGGCTGTATCGCGATCCTACCGTGGCCGAAGTCACGTCGCGCTGCGATTGGCGCATTGCCGACCTGATCTCTGCCGAACATCCGGTGTCGTTGTACCTGGTGGTGCCGCCTTCGGATATCAGCCGCACCAAGCCGCTGATCCGACTGATCCTGAACCAGATCGGTCGGCGACTCACTGAATCGCTCGATGGTTCCGATGGTGTGGAGCGCAAACACAAGCTGCTGCTGATGCTCGATGAGTTCCCGGCGCTGGGCCGTTTGGACTTCTTTGAATCAGCACTGGCCTTCATGGCAGGCTACGGCCTGCGTGCCTTCCTGATTTCACAGTCGCTCAACCAAATCGACAAAGCCTACGGCCAGAACCATTCGATTCTGGACAACTGCCATGTGCGGGTGACTTTCGCCACCAACGACGAACGCACGGCCAAGCGCATCTCCGAGACTCTCGGCACCGCCACCGAATTGCGCGCGCAGCGCAACTATGCGGGCCACCGGCTGGCCCCGTGGCTGGGCCACCTGATGGTGTCGCGCCAGGAAACGGCAAGACCTCTGCTGACGCCCGGCGAAGTCATGCAACTACCGCCGGATGAATCGGTGGTGATGGTCTCCGGTCAGGCACCGATCAAGGCCAAGAAGCTGCGCTACTACCTTGACGCCAACTTCAAGCGGCGTGTACTGCCGCCGCCCTCGTTGACGCTGGGACGCTACGCCGACATACCTGCCGCACGCGCCGACGACTGGAGCGCCCTGGCTGTTCCCACTGTCCCGGCCACGTCTGCCGCGACTGGGCTTGGTGAATCGGCCGATGACGGCGGCCCCCGCCAGCAACCCGAGCTATCCGAAGTCGCGTCCTACAGCCCTGAACCCGAACAGTCGGCCAGTGACCTGTCGCTGCTCGATGACGACGACTTTCCGCTTCCCCTCCCGAACCAGCTCGACCCGCGCTTGCAGCGCACGGCACGGCTGGCCGCTCTCGACCCTGACGACGGAATCCAGCTATGACCCAAGCCCGCCTGAATCTCTTTATCCAACATGACCACGCCAAGCGCCTGGACGAACTGGCCACCAAAAAAGGCGTGTCCAAGTCGTCCATTGTCGCTGCGGCGCTGGCGTCCTGGCTCTCTCCTGACGCGGGTGACCAGCGCGAGGCGGCCACTGCCAAACGGCTGGACCGGCTGTCGCGCCAGTTCGAGCGTCTGGAGCGTGACCAGAACATCCTGATCGAGACGATGGCGCTGTACGTGCGCTACTACCTCACCGTCAGCACGCCGGTGCCGGAGGCCCATCAGGAAGCCGCCAAAGCACAAGGCAAAGCTCGCTTCGAGCAGTTCATCGAACAGCTCGGTCGCCATGTGCTTCGAGGGCGCAGCTTGGTCAAGGAGGTCTACGAGGAAATCCAACCTGATGCCGCGCGACTGGCAGAAGCAGCCATGCAGGAGGACGGTGCATGAGCGCCGTCCCGAAATTGTCACCCGAGTTGCAGCCCGCGCCGCCGTCATCCGCCGCCACTTCGCTGGACCGCCGTATCCGCATGCTGCGCACGGCGATGGGGCCGCTGATCGCCGCCGCACTGGAAGACCCGGACGTGGTGGAGATCATGCTCAACCCGGACGGCTCCTTGTGGATTGACCGGCTGTCGTCGGGGCGCTCGCCGACTGGCGTCAAGCTGTCCGAGGCCGATGGCGAACGCATTATTCGGTTGGTTGCAGCCCACGTCGGCACCGAGGTGCATCGCGGCCAGCCACTGCTGACCGCCGAGCTGCCGGAGACAGGCGAGCGCTTCGAGGGTGTCTTGCCGCCCGCCGCACCGGGACCGGCTTTCGCCCTGCGCAAGCGCGCCGTGAGCATCATCGGCCTGGAGCGCTATGTCGCCGACGGCATCCTGACCGAGGAACAGGCCGAATTCCTGCGCCGCGCGGTGCGCGAGCGGCAGAACATTCTGATCGCTGGAGGCACCAGCACCGGCAAGACCACGCTGGCCAACGCCTTGCTGGCCGAGATAGCCGCCACCGGCGACCGGGTGCTGGTGCTCGAAGACACCGTGGAGCTTCAGTGCACCGCCCGCGATCATGTGTCGCTGCGCACGCGGGCCAACGTGGTGTCGATGACCGAACTTGTACGGGCCACGATGCGGCTGCGGCCTGATCGCGTGATTGTCGGCGAGGTGCGCGGAGGCGAGGCTCTGGACCTCATCAAGGTCTGGGGCACCGGGCACCCCGGCGGTATCGCCACGATTCACGCCAGTTCCGCCCACGGTGCACTGCTGCGCTTGGAACAACTGATCCTCGAAGTCGCTTTGACGCCACCGCGCGCGCTGATCGCCGAGGCGGTGAATGTCGTCGTCTTCATCGCTGGGCGCGGCCGCGCCCGCCATGTTCAGACCATCGCCCGCGTGGTCGGCTTCGACGGCCACGGCTACCAACTCGACGACGCGCTCGCGCCGCCGCTGCCAACCATTTCGATACCTTCCTCAACAACCCCTGGAGAACTGCCATGACACACACTGTTTTTTCGACTTCCCGCCTTTCTGTAAATCCGCATCTGCGGCTGGTGTTGCACGTTGCCGTGCTCGCCGTGCTGATGTTGTGCCTGGCAACGACTGCCCACGCGGCCGGTTCCAGCATGCCCTGGGAAGGGCCGCTGCAATCCATTCTTGAATCGATCCAGGGACCGGTGGCCCGGATCGTGGCGGTGATCATCATCATTTCCACCGGCCTGGCCCTGGCCTTTGGCGATACGTCGGGCGGCTTTCGCAAGCTGATCCAGATCGTGTTCGGTCTGTCCATCGCGTTCGCCGCGTCCTCGTTCTTCCTGTCGTTCTTCTCGTTCTCGGGTGGAGCGGTGGTCGCATGAGTGCGCACAACGAATTCGCCTCAGGCTTTGAAGTGCCGCTGCATCGGTCTTTGACCGAACCGATTCTGCTGGGCGGTGCACCGCGCACCGTGGCAATCGCCAACGGCACGCTGGCCGCTGCCGTCGGCTTGGGCCTGCAACTGTGGATTCCAGGCCTGGTGCTTTGGATCGTCGGCCATTCGCTGGCGGTCTGGGGTGCGCGGCTTGATCCGCAGTTCATGGCCGTGTTCGCCCGGCACATCAAGCACCGCCCACTGCTGGACGTGTGAGACCGACAAGAAGAACACGCCGTGATGAATTTCGCTGAATACCGCAAGCGGCCTGCGCTGCTGGCCGACTGGCTGCCTTGGGCTGGACTGGTTGCGCCCGGTGTCGTGCTCAACAAAGATGGCTCGTTCCAGCGCACGGCGCGTTTTCGCGGGCCGGACCTGGATAGCGCCACGCAGGGCGAACTGATCGCCACGTCGGCACGTTTGAACAACGCGCTGCGCCGGTTGGGGTCAGGCTGGGCTTTGTTCGTGGAAGCGGAACGGCGCGCTGCCGCCGACTATCCGCACTCGGATTTCCCGGAACCGCTGTCCTGGCTGGTGGATGAAGAGCGCCGGGCTTCGTTCGAGGAAGACCACAGCCACTTCGAGAGCAGCTACCACCTGACACTGGCGTACCTGCCCGCCGAGGAATCCCGCGCCCGCGCCGCCAAGCTGCTGTACGAGAACACACCGCAGAGCGGCGTGGACTGGCGTGAACGGTTGGAATCGTTCATCTCGGAGACGGACCGTTTCTTTGACCTGCTTGATGGGGTCATGCCAGAGATCGTCTGGTTGGACGACAGCCAGATGCTGACCTATCTGCATGCGACGGTCTCGACGCGGCGTTACCGGGTGGCGGTGCCGGAACATCCCTTCTACCTCGATGCATTGCTGGCCGATTCTGCCTTGGTGGGAGGTTTGGCGCCCATGCTGGGCGACCAGCACCTGCGGGTGGCATCGGTGCGCGGTTTCCCCACCTCGACCTGGCCGGGACTGCTGGACGATCTCAACCGGCTCGGCTTCGCCTACCGCTGGTCCACCCGCTTTCTCTGCATGGACAAGGCCGAGGCAGAAACGGAGTTGGGCCGACTGCGCCGCCAGTGGTTCGCCAAGCGAAAAAACGTCGTGGCCTTGCTGCGCGAAACCATCTTCCAGCAGGAAAGCCCGCTGGTCGATACCGACGCCTCGAACAAGGCGAACGATGCCGATGCTGCCCTGCAGGAGCTGGGCAGCGATCAAGTCGCCTTCGGCTATGTTACGGCGACGGTGACCGTGCTCGATTCAGATCCTTCGGTGGCCGATGAAAAGCTGCGTCGGATTGAACGTGTCATCCAGGGCCGTGGCTTCGTCACGATCCCAGAAACGCTCAATGCTGTGGAGGCGTGGCTGTCCTCGATTCCGGGCAATGCCTACGCCAATGTGCGGCAACCCATCATCTCAACGCTGAACCTGGCGCACCTGATGCCGGTGTCGGCCGTGTGGGCTGGGCCGGAACGCAATGAGCACCTGGACGGGCCGCCGTTGATCGTGACGCGCACCGACGGTGCCACGCCGTTCCGGCTGGTGACGCACATTGGCGACGTGGGCCACACGCTGGTGGTCGGGCCGACGGGCATGGGCAAGTCGGTGCTGCTGGCGGCCTTGGCCATGCAGTTCCGCCGCTATCCCGGCTCGCGCATCTTTGCCTTCGACATGGGGCGCTCGATGCGCGCCACCATCCTGGGCCTGGGCGGCGAACACTATGACCTGGGCACCGATGGCGAGATCGCCTTCCAGCCGCTGGCCCGCATCGACCAGGATGGCTACCGCACCTGGGCCGCCGAATGGCTGGAAGGCCGGTTGCTGCATGAAGGCGTGGCCGTTGGCCCCGAGGAGAAGGCGGCAGTCTGGTCGGCGCTGGGGAGCTTGGCCGGCGCGCCGGTGGAGCAGCGCACCTTGACCGGCCTGTCGGTACTACTGCAATCCAATGCGCTACGTCACGCCTTGCAGCCCTACGTGCTCGGCGGCGCCCACGGCAAGCTGCTGGATGCGGACTCGGATCGCCTGGGTTCTGGTTCCGTGCAGTGCTTCGAGATGGAGGAACTGATGCACAGCAAGGCTGCGACGCTGGCGGTGCTGGGCTATCTGTTCGCGCGCTTCGATGAACGCTTCGACGGTGCGCCGACCTTGCTTATTCTCGATGAGGCCTGGCTGTTCCTTGATGACCCGGTGTTTGCCGCGCGCATCCGTCAGTGGCTCAAGACGCTGCGCAAAAAAAACGTCAGCGTCATCTTCTCCACGCAGTCGCTGGCCGACATCCAGAACTCATCCATCGCCCCGGCCATCGTGGAGAGCTGCGCCAGCCGCATCTTCCTGCCGAATCCACAGGCGACCGAACCGCAGATTCGCACGATCTACGAAGGCTTCGGTTTGAACCACCGCCAGATCGACATCGTAGCCGAGGCGGCTCCCAAACGCGACTACTACTACCAGTCCCGGCTGGGCAATCGCTTGTTCGACCTGGACCTGGGACCGATCACGCTTGCCTTTGCCGGCGCCTCGACACCGCAGGACCAGCGCGACATGGATGCGGTATCCCGCTCAGTGTCGCCTCCAGACTTCGCAGCAGCCTGGCTGCGCCATCGCGGCCTTGACTGGGCCGCCGATCTTGTTCCGTCCTTTCCGTCCCATTCATCCTTCTCGCAAGAGTACCCATCATGAAAAAGACCATCCTCGCCATGGCCGCCGCAGCGCTGGTAACCCTGATGCCCGTTGCACACGCGCAGTGGGTCGTGATCGATCCGTCCAACCTGGCACAGAACATCATGACCGCAGCACGTTCGCTGGAGCAGATCAACAACCAGATCAGACAGCTCCAAAACCAGGCGCAGTCGCTGATGAACGAGGCAAAGAACCTCACTGGCCTGGACTTCAGTGCATTGAATGAATTGCATGCATCGCTGTCGGCGACGAACCAGCTCATCCAGCAGGCCCAAGGTCTGGCATTCAACGTATCGCAGATGGAGACCGAATTTCAGCGGCTCTACCCTGATGCGTACTCCGCCTCCATGTCGGGCACCCAGATGGCGACCGATGCGCGTTCGCGCTGGCGCAACTCGCTTGAAGCGCTGCGCACCGCGACCAAGGTGCAGTCGCAGGCAGTGCAGAACTTCGCATCCGATGAGCAGACATTGACCGACCTGGTGAACCGCAGCCAGTCGGCCGTGGGTGCTTTGCAGGCCACACAGGCGACCAACCAACTGCTGGCCTTGCAGGCGCGGCAATCCATCCAGGCGCAGCAGCTGCAAATCACGCAAGACCGGGCGACCGCGCTGGAGCAAGCGCGCATCGTCGCCGTACAGGAACGTGCCCGCGAGGTGCGGCGTCGCTTCATCGGGGACGGCACGCCGTACACGCCGCAGACAGTCGATTTTTACGGTCGCTGAGGGGACGCCATGAACGACGTTTCCGTCATCGATCATTTCCTCAATGTTTTCTCTCGCTACATCGACTCCGGCTTCGGTTTGTTGCGCGGGGAAGTTGCCTTCCTGACCGCCACGCTGGTGGTGATCGACATGACGCTGGCCGGGCTGTTCTGGGCCATGAGCCATGCCAGCGGTGGCGGCGACGACATCATGGGAAAACTCGTCAAGAAGGTGCTATACGTGGGGGCCTTCGCCTACATCATCGGCAACTTCAATCTGCTGGCCGGCATCGTGTTCCGGTCGTTCTCTGGACTGGGCTTGCTGGCGTCTGGCTCGACGATCTCACAGGCCGAGTTCCTACAGCCGGGGCGGCTGGCCAAAGTCGGCATCGACGCCGGGGCGCCGATTTTGAAGCAGATCAGCGAGGTGGCGGGATTCCCGGAAGTGTTCGTAAACATTGACGTGGTCGTCGTGTTGTTTCTGGCCTGGCTGGTGTTGATCGTGAGTTTCTTCGTACTTGCGGTGCAGCTCTTCGTCACCTTGATCGAGTTCAAGCTGACCACGCTTGCAGGCTTCGTGCTGGTACCGTTTGCACTGTGGAATAAGACTTCATTCCTCGCTGAAAAGGTATTGGGCAACGTGGTGTCGTCGGGCATCAAGGTGCTGATGCTGGCGGTCATTGTGGGGATAGGCACGGGCCTGTTCGCCGAATTCCGGACGCCTCCGGGGGCAGACCCGTCGATTGACTACGCGCTGACCATTATGCTGGCCGCACTGGCGATGCTGGGTCTCGGGATCTTTGGGCCTGCCATTGCAACCGGGCTGGTGTCCGGAGCGCCGCAACTGGGTGCAGGTGCCGTTGCTGGAACTGCCTTGGGTGCTGCTGGAGCAGCGATTGCCGTAGGTGCTGCCGCAACGGGTGTCGGTAGCGCCGTTGTTGCCGGTGCGCGTATGGCGCCGGGTGCCGCAAAGATGGCCGCGAGCGGCGCTCGCTCGATGGCCTCGACCGCCAGTAGCGCGAAGTCCGCATTCCAGGCCGGTTCTGCCGGTGCAGGCGGCGGACTCAAGGGTGCGGCGGCAGGCTTGGGCAACGTCGCCAAGACGGGTGCGCAATCGGTGGGGCAGAAGGTCGCCGCTGGCGCCAAGTCGCTGAAGGACCGAGCTGCGGCGGCCATCAAGCCGGATGCTTCGGCATCCGGGGCGGGTGCTGGTGCTGCCAGTTCCTCGAATGATTCATCCGCTCAAGGCGGTGCCGACGCCGCGCCCACCGATACCCAACAACCCGCGTGGGCCAAGCGCCTGCATCGCCGCCAGCAGATCAGCCAAGCCGTCTCGACCGCCGCCCACACACTGCGCGGTGGGGACGGCGGCGGCTCGGGTAGTAGCCCCAGCCTGCGCGACCCCTCGGATTCATAAGGAGAACATCTCATGCGATTCAAACGTTCATTGGTGCGCTACGCGGACACGCCGCAGCCTGCCACCCCATACCAATCCGCCGAACAGGTCTGGGATGACCGTATCGGTTCGTCTCGCGTGCAGGCAAAGAACTGGCGGTTGATGGCTTTCGGTTGCCTGGTGCTGGCCTTGCTGATGGCGGGTGGTCTGGTCTGGCGCTCGGCGCAGTCCATCGTCACCCCCTTTGTGGTGGAAGTGGACAGCGGCGGGCAGGTGCGTGCGGTTGGAGAAGCGGCCACGCCTTACAAGCCCAACGATGCGCAGACGGCGCACCACTTGGGGCGCTTTATCACGCTGGTGCGCTCACTCTCCATCGATCCCATCGTCGTTCGCCAGAACTGGCTCGATGCCTACGACTACACCACCGACCGCGGTGCGGCCGTGCTCAACGACTACGCGCGGGTGAACGACCCCTTTGCCCGCATCGGCAAGGAGTCGGTGACGGTGCAGATCACCAGCATCGTGCGCGCCAGCGATGCGTCATTCAATGTGCGTTGGACCGAGCGCCGCTATGTCAACGGTGCAGCCGCTGGACTGGAGCGCTGGACGGCTGTTGTGTCCGTCGTCCTGCAGACGCCGCGCACCGAAGAACGGTTGCGCCGCAATCCGCTGGGCATCTACGTCAATGGGTTGTCGTGGAGCCGTGAACTCGATTCTTCCGAAGGAGCCAAACCATGAAACCGTCTTTGCGCATTGATGTATTTCTGTCGCTGCTGGTAGCCGCATCCATGACACTTTCGGGCTGCGCCACGCAGGGCAAACCGCCGCCGACCATCACGCTGGATGAGCCGGTCGCGGCGCAGCCGCTGCCGGAGTTGCCCAAGCCCATCGAAGTGGTCGCGGTTCCGCGGCCTTTGCCTTTGCCCGAGCAGTTGAAACTGTTGCCGGATGAGCTGGAGGCCAAGACAGCACCTGAATCGGCCGACGAAAAGGTGCGCGTCACGCGGGCCAATCAAGAGGCCCGCATTGCACCGACCCGCGAGGGCTACGTCAATGCCATCCAGGTTTGGCCGTACACCGATGGTGCGCTGTACCAGGTCTATGCCAGCCCGGGCCGGGTGACGGTCGTGTCGCTCCAGCCGGGCGAGGAGCTGGTGACGGTCGCTGCTGGCGACACCGTGCGCTGGATCGTGGGTGACACATCTAGCGGCGCGGGGGCCGGTCTGCGCGTGAGCGTGCTAGTCAAGCCCACACGTAGCGGTCTCAAGACCAATCTGGTCGTGACCACCAACCGGCGTACTTACCTGATTGAGCTGACCTCGACCGAAAAGGCATGGATGGCCTCCGTATCCTGGGACTATCCGAAGGACCGCATGCTGGCCTTGCAGCGCCAGGCACAGGCGGCACAGGTTGCCGCACCGGTCGATGCGGGCCTGTCGCTGGAGAAAATCCGGTTTCGCTACGCGATCAGCGGCAGCAATCCACCCTGGAAACCGCTACGCGCCTTCGACGACGGCGAGAAGGTCTATATCCAGTTCCCCGGCGGCATTGCGCAGGGCGAGTTGCCGCCGCTGTTCGTCATCGGCGCGCAAGGTGATGGGCAACTGGTGAATTACCGCTTCCGGTCGCCGTATTACATCGTGGACCGGCTGTTCGGTGCGGCCGAACTGCGCCTGGGCGCTGACAAAGGTGACGTGGTGCGGATCGAGCGCACGGATGGGATTGTGAGCGGGACACGGAGGAACTGACCATGAGCCATGCGAACAATGCCCCTGATACCCCAGATACCGCGGTGCCAGACGTACCGCCCAAGGTGGCTCCAGAAAACGTGATGCTGCGTTCCCAGCCGCGTCCGGTCACGCGCTTGAACCGGCGCATGCTGGCCGTCCTCGCTGGTGGGCTGGCGACCGCCGTGCTCGGCGGCACTATCTGGTCGTTGCAATCAACGCAGCGCCGTGGCGCTGGCGACCAGAAGGAGTTGTACAACGTTGATCGCGTGTCGCGCTCGGAAGGACTTGATCGACTGCCAGCGGACTATTCCAAGCTGCCACCGACCCTGCCAGCCCCAGTGCCGCAGCTCGGTGCGCCGCTGCCAGGCGACCTGGGTGGCCCGATCCACAGGGCCGAGCAACAGGCGCAGGGTTATGTCTATCAGCAGCCTGTCCATGACCCGGCCGAGGTTGAGCGCCTGGCGCGTTTGAAGCAGGCCGAGGAAGCGGCAGCTTCGTCGGTGTTCTTCCGCTCGGGTGGCCAAAAGGTGGCCGCTGCCGCGCAGCCGCAGGCCTTGCCTGCCGCCACAGCGCTAGCCGCGAATGTCGCCTTTGATCCGATGGCTGCTGGCCCGGCCTCGACAGCAGCGCAGTCCGCCGATCCCACGACAGTACAGAACCGACAAGACCAGAAAGAGGCGTTTCTGTCCAAAGCCGGTTCTACGGAAACCCGTAATTCCGGCTCTCTGCAAATACCCGCATCGCCGTATCAAGTCATGGCGGGCACGGTCATCGCTGCTGCGCTAATGACGGGCATCAAGTCCGACCTGCCGGGCGATGTAATCGCCACGGTAACGGAGCCGGTCTACGACACGGCCACTGGCAAGTACGTGCTGATCCCGCAAGGCTCGCGCCTGCTGGGCAAGTACAACAGCCAGGTGAGCTATGGGCAGAGCCGCGTGCAGGTGGTGTGGAATCGGGTGATCCTGCCGGATACGTCTTCGTTCCAGCTCGACAAGCTGGTCGGCACCGATCCAGCGGGCTATTCGGGTCTGGAAGACGGGGTGGACTGGCACTGGGATCGCGTCTTCGCCGGTGCTGCGCTGAGCACCTTGCTGGGCATCGGTGCCGAGCTGGCCGCACCGGAGAATCGCAATGGAGGGGACCGCGTGATCATCGCCGGGCGCGACAGCCTGAAGGACTCTGTGAACCAGGTCGGACAGGAGATGACCCGGCGCAATATGAACATGCAGCCGACGCTGACCGAGCGACCCGGCTTGCCGGTGCGCGTCATCGTCAATCGGGATCTGGGGCTGCGGCCCTATCAACCACTTTTCTTTGTGCGTGGGGGATTGCGATGAGCACGTTGCCTAACAAATTACGTCTTGGGCCGCTCCCCAAGACAGAAAGCACAAAGCTGACCTTTGCTTGCCCGGCCAGCTTGAAGGCCGACCTCGACCACTATGCAGCGTTGCACGCCCAAGCCTACGGCGAAACAGTGGATGCGGCGACGTTGATTCCGCACATGCTGGAAGCGTTCATGGCTGGAGACCGGGGATTCAAGAAAAGGGACGCATCAAAGCCGACGTTGCAGAAGTCGCCCCAGCGAGAAGCAACGCCTCCGTAGCCAAAGTCACAGTCCACAAAGCACCCTTGAACGCGCAGTCTCCGAACTGCGCGTTCGCGTTTTGGGGATCAGCCCTATTTTTTGCGCGCATATGATTACGGAGGACGCGACCGTCGCCTGCATCCGTGTTGCCCGCCCTGGCACGCCAAGACCCGCAACCGCACGGCTCCTATGTGGCCCCCAGCCTGCAAACCTACAGCAGGCCGAAGTCTCCAGGAAATACCCTAAACTATTGCTTTATATAGGGTTTTCGCGTCATGTCCTTTATCAAAAATGGCTTGACAGCGGACATTTTTTATACCTTGGTTTTGTGTTTCGCTCAGATTTTACTCAGGAGAGAATGATGAAAACACATCGCGAAATTGCAGAACAACTTGACCTATTTCACTCTGAACCACAGGCGCCGGGTATGATTTTTTGGCACCCGAATGGCTGGGCGTTATTCCGAGATATTCAAGAGCACATGAGGCGCGTGTATCGCCGAAATGGTTTTGAGGAAGTGAACACGCCTGTTTTTATGAAGAAGGAGTTATGGCAAACGTCTGGGCATATGGACATGTTTGCAGAGAACATGTTTTTCGGTGGCGGAAAGGAAAACATGGATGAATATGTTTTAAAACCTATGTCTTGTCCTGCCCATATTTTGCTGTTTAAGCGCGGGGTACATAGCCATAGAGATTTGCCACTGCGACTATTTGAGTTTGGCTTGGTGCACCGTAATGAATCCTCAGGCTCGTTAAATGGTTGCCTGCGCGCACGCCAGTTCACTCAGGATGAT
>NZ_JAKKSG010000025.1:0-77170 GCF_025653545.1 Shewanella sp. SW1
GGCCTCCATAGCAATAAGGCTACCTTCGGGGAATTGTCTAATTTTATCGAGCAGCTTGTTTCTGTTAACCTTTTTGTTACTCATGACAGAGTTATCCATAAGACAAACACAAACTTGAAAAACATTTTTGGCTAAATCGATACCAATAACTTTAATATCCATGATGGAAACCTCCAGAACTATTTGTCAGCTTTAAGCTTGGCATAATACTGCAAGCTTAGGTGCTGAGGCGTCCATCACATCACTACATATCCACTGTGATATGCAGTTTACGCCACACCTGGCGCTTCCCATACGTGTCATGCTTTTTAACTTTCCACTCGTCTTTGCCATAGACTTTCAAGCCCGTCGAGTCGATAGCTAAGTGCTCAATGGTGCCTCTGGTCTTGGTTATGAAAGTACATTGACGCTTTTTGCTCGCTTACCGATGCAGGTGTAATGAGGGTAAGATAGTTGAGATGTCGCCTAGTTTAAACACTGAATTGATAATGCCTTGCAGGGCTCGCAGTGGCATAGAGAAAACACGTTTAACTATCAATGCGTTGGCAATGGTTAAGTCACTAAACAAGCGGGGACGGTCTTTCTTGCAACGTTCAGTTTTCGCTTTCCACATTGCGATAGCCTCTTCATCAATCCAGAAGGTAAGCGAACCAAGGTTTATCAAAGTGTGGTTGTAGCGTTTTCAGTGAGTAATTTTGTAGTTAGGGTTTGGCACGATTGATAGGGAATAAAATGGATTATGCCGATCAGCAGCCAGTGTTTTAGTTCAATCGATTTAGGAAACAAAGCTATGCGCTTATTGTCACTTGTGCGACTCACATTAGTGATAGTAGTTGTGCACGAATATCGCTTCAGTAAAGTATAACAAAGTAAGATAACGCATGGTCTACGAGCCTTTTCTCTGATTTAGCTAATGCAGAAATATCGTTGAACCATAAATGCAATGAAAATGAAAGAGTACATTCCTGACCAATTAGACCATGTCAATAATATATTTGGTATTATGCTCTAGCTTTCGGATTTATTTAGATTTCACTGTTGGAGTTGACATTTAGTTGTTAACCTTCAACAATCGCTCTCCCGTTTTTTTACATAACTTTACAAACATGTTGATCACATGTAATGGAGCTTGAAATCCGGATGTCTTGGCAGGAAAAAGCCCACTGGCTTGAGAAAATCACTAAGCGCATGATGTTGATCGTGGGTATCTTAGGGTTGGTTGTGATTTATTGCGGTTTCTTTTTTCTGCTCTTTAGTGGCCGCTCTGTGGCCGTGATCCCATGGTTTTTTCTTATCTCACCTTGGGTGTGTATTTATTTTGGTTTAACGCAAGTACAACAAGTGCAAGTGGTAAATTGGTTCTTAAAAAAATTTAAAAAATAACTAATTTACACATAACTCATTTCTGCAAGTTCATATTTTGTTTCGGTTTGTGCAGTTGGCAAACATTGGGGAGAAACAATGAAGCTACATGGATATTTATGGATGCTGGGGGGCTTATTTTGTTTAGGTGCTTGCGAGCGCTCGAACAAAGAGACGCCGCATCTTAGTGATAATGGCGCGCGCATAGTTGCACCCTATGGTAGTTGGCAGTCTCCGCTATCGGCGACTGAAGTTTTTGAGCAGGCCGATAATGTGGCTGAGTTGCAAAGCGTTGATGGTGCTATTTATTTCTCTGAATCTGATGGTGAAAAACAAGGCCAAGTCGGGATCAAACGCCTCGATCAACGTGGAAAAATTACCGACATAGTGCCGCCTGCGTTTAATGTTAAATCCGCCGTTCATGAATACGGTGGTGCCGCCTTTTTGGGGATTGGTCAGAGTCTGTTTGCCACTAAGGCACAGGACCAACTGTTTTATCGTTTTGCCCCTAATCAACCCCCTTTGCCTTTAACGCCAAATGGTACTCGCCATGCAGATTGTATTGCTTACCCCAAAGGGTCGAGGATTATCTGTGTGCGCGAAGATCATCGTCAAGCGGGTGAGCCTAAGGCGAGTCTTGTTACCATTAATCTTAATTTTGCCGGTGAAGGCGATACCTTTGTTTCGGGCCATGACTTTATTTCTTCGCCAGCCATCTCGCCCGATAACAGCCAACTGGCGTGGATCACGTGGGAACATCCCTATATGCCATGGGATAATAGCGTGCTCTGGCTTGGGGATCTGGACCGTAAAGGGCAATTACACAATATTCGTAAGGTAAACACGCCCGCAGATTCTTCGGTGTCGCAGCCGTTATTTAGCCCCGATGGACAATTGTATGTCGTATCGGATATCAGTAACTGGTGGAATATCTATCGAGTCACGGCACAAAATACCTTAGACCCAGTGCTAAAGAAAAAGGCCGAGTTTGCGGTGGCTGATTGGTATTTAGGCAATCATAACTATGCCTTTGAATCCGAAAAAACGATTATTGCCAGTTATATGCTTGGTAGTCAGGCCGTTTTAATTCGACTGCATCTAGATTCAGGCCTGACCGAATCTTTGGCCGTCGACTTTGGTGAAATCACCCAAGTGATCCGAGGGGAAGATGCTGTTTATTTTGTCGGCGCTAAGGCGACGCCAGAGAAGGGCATTTATAAAGTGATCGGTCGTGGTACTGAGTTGGTGTATACCCCTAACTTACCAAAACTTAATCCCAACTATATCTCCCGTGCTAAAAATATTACTTTTAAAACAGGTGCTAACCAGCAAGCTTACGGTTATTTTTATGGTCCGGTTAACCCCAACTATACTGCGCCTAATGATACCCGTCCGCCCTTGATTGTAATGTTACACGGCGGTCCTACGGCGCGGGCGAGTCTGGCTTATCGCAGTGATATTCAATTTTGGACCAGCCGAGGCTTTGCGGTTCTCGATGTTAATTTCCGTGGCAGCAGTGGTTTTGGCCGTGCTTATCGTCAAAGTATCTACGGAAAATGGGGCCAAGTTGATGTGGAGGATGCGGTCAATGCGGCCCGTTATTTAGTCGATAAGGGCTGGGTTGATGGACAAAAGCTGGCGATTCGAGGTGTCAGCGCTGGTGGGTTAACTGTGATGTCGTCATTGGCATTTTATGATGTATTTCAAGCGGGGGTGAGCTATGCGGGGATCAGTGACTTTGAACAGCTCGCCAAGAGTACCCATAAATTCGAGACTGGCTACTTAGATCTGCTCATCGGCCCCTATGGTGAAAATCAAGCCCGCTATAGGGAACTGTCGCCCCTGCATCACCTTGAAGGATTGAATGAGCCTTTATTAATTTTTCAAGGATTACGCGACCAAATCGTACCACCACAGCAGTCGCGGCAGATTTATGAGGCGTTGAAAGTGAGAGGCGTACCCACGGCTTATATCGCCTATCAGGATGAACCCCACGGCGGTTGGAAACCTGAGCACAAGGCCGCAGGATTAGAAACTGAGCTGGCATTTTATGGGCAAGTGTTTAACTTTACCCCTGCGGGTAAGCTTGCAACACTGGTATTGGATAACGCCGCGGCGCTAAAGCCAACCATAGTGAGAAGTCAATAACGCGGTATTTACCGTTATTGAACTTGGCCATCACTATTGCGATTGGCTTTTACTGCAACACTCAGAGCCAGCATTTTGCTGGCTCTTGTGATTTTTATGGCTGCCATGAGTCTCGTGACTTAGGCTGTCGATAATCGCGCAGTGGGGCTGATCGCCGCCTTGGCATTGGGTTACCATGTGTTGTAATTGCGCCCTAAGCTGTTGCAACTTATTGATTTGCTCTTCGACATAGGCAAGGTGAGTACGGGTAAGTTGTTTGACGTCTTCGGCATTACGGCTTTCATTGCCCTTAAGGCCAAGCAAGGATTTGCAATCTTCTAGGCTAAAACCTAAGTCGCGACATTGATGCACAAACTTAAGCGCTTCAATATCTTGATGGCGATAAACCCGATAACCCGCCCCATTGCGCTCGCCGCACACTAAGCCAATATCATGGTAATAACGGATACTCTTAACGCTCAAGCCTGTTTGTTTCGCCACTTCGCCTATCTTCATCTTGACCTCTTCTTTGAGTAACTGAATGGTCTTACCCATTTCGCCCAGCAATTAATTGTCGATGTGATCACATTGAGCAAATTCATCCTTGACTCTCCCGCAATGGGAGACTTTATCTTAGACCTATAGTGTAAAACATCAAGTGAGGGATCTCCCATGTCTATGACCAGACTCTATGTCGCCAATATGAATTGCGCTGGCTGCGTCGCGAAAATTGAAAAGGCGTTTGCCGCCCAAGCGGGCGTCGAAGCGCGTGTTAATCTCGCCGATAAACAAGTGACGGTAGAAGGCAAGATGAGCGCCGATACCGCCTTGGCTGTGATGGCAAATGCGGGTTATCCGGCGCAGGTCGTTATTGATGCTAAAGCCGCCGCCGAAGAAAAACGCCTTGAAGATGCCGCCGAGTATCGACTGCGAATGCGCCAAGCTATCGCTGCGCTCGTTGTGGGTGTGCCCATGATGCTGTGGGGATTACTGGGTGGTGAAATGATGATCAACAGCCCAAATCTGCAACTAGGCTGGGGCATAATGGGACTGGTCACTTTGGCTTTACTCATCACCACAGGTGGACATTTCTACCAAGGCATGTGGCGGGCGCTCAAAGCCAAAACCACTAACATGGATACGCTGATTGTGCTGGGTACCAGTACCGCGTGGGCCTATTCCATGTTGGTGGTCATTATGCCGAGCGCATTCCCTATGGATACCCGCCATGTGTACTTTGAGGCGAGTGTGATGATTCTAGGTTTGATTAACTTAGGTCATGGACTCGAACTCAAAGCGCGGGGCAAAACCAGCGAAGCGGTGCAGCGACTGCTCGGGTTGCAATCCACTACTGCGATTCGTATCACGGATAAGGGTGATGAAAAGGTTGAGATAAGTCAGTTGAAACTGGGCGATAAGCTGCGTTTGCGCCCCGGTGACCGAGTTGCCCTTGATGGTGAGGTCGAAACAGGGCAATCCCTACTCGATGAAGCCATGCTCACAGGTGAGCCTATTCCCGTGCTTAAAAATCGGGGAGACAGTCTGAGCGCGGGCACAGTCAACGGCAATGGCAGCCTAGTTTACCGAGTGACGGCTGGGCAACAAGATACTAAGCTCGCCAAAATCATCGCACTGGTGCAGCAAGCGCAAACCTCGAAATTACCCATAGGTCGATTGGCTGACAGAATCTCAGCGGTATTTGTCCCGACTGTGGTCGCGATAGCGCTGTTGGCGGCGGCAATTTGGTATTTTGCAGGTCCAGCGCCCGCCTTAAGCCATGCGTTAGTGGTGCTGACGAGTGTGCTTATCATAGCGTGTCCCTGTGCGCTGGGGCTGGCTACGCCTATGTCTATCATGGTGGCTGTGGGCCGCGCAGCCCAAATGGGCGTGTTAGTCAAAAATGGCGAGGCACTGCAAACCGCCAGTAAAGTTGATTGTGTGGTGCTGGATAAAACCGGTACGGTCACCTTAGGTAAGCCGCAAGTCACTGACTTTGTATTAGTACAAACACTGAGTGATGCCGATAAAGAAACCTTGCTGGGCGAAATCGCAAGCCTTGAGCAGCACTCTGAGCATCCGTTAGCGGGGGCGATTGTCAGTTATGCCAAGGAATCACTCCCACAATTACCCGACACACAGGCATTTACGAACCATCAAGGAAAGGGGATTGAGGGCAAGGTCGATGGCGTATCGCTGGCGATTGGTAATCTTGCCTTGATGACTGCATTGGAGATTGTCAATTCCGATGGCAGTGCCTTAGATCCAAAAGCGACATTAAGCTTTGCAAATCAAGGTAAAACTCCGATTTATGTCGCTAAAGCGGGCAAGTTAGTGGCCACTATCGCGCTGGCTGATCCGATTAAACCCGATGCCAAAGAAGCCATCGCGGCCATGCTGCAAAGGGGTATTCGCGTGGTGTTGTTAACGGGGGATAACCCACAAACGGCGCAGGCGGTGGCCGACCAAGTGGGCATCACCGAAGTGATTGCCGGCGTACTGCCCGAGCAAAAACAACAACATGTGCTGGATTTACAAAAGCAAGGGCATATGGTGGCTATGGTTGGGGATGGCATTAATGATGCGCCAGCTCTAATGAGCGCGGATGTGGGGATCGCGATGGGATCGGGCACTGAGGTGGCGATTGAAAGTGCGGATATCACCTTGTTGTCGCAGCAATTGATAGTGATTGCTAACTTATTGGCATTGTCGCGGGCGACGATTACCAATATTAAGCAGAATCTGTTCGGCGCCTTTGTGTATAACAGTTTGGGTATTCCGGTTGCGGCGGGCGTGCTTTATCCACTTACGGGCATGTTATTAAGCCCTGTGATTGCGGGTGCAGCCATGGCTTTGTCTTCACTTACTGTCGTCACGAACGCCAACCGCTTAAGACGACAGAAGTTATAAGTTGTCGATACCTAAGCTAACTTAAAATGTTGAAATGGGTATCTTGAGTTAGCTTAGGGCTATGTCCACATTAGCACTTACCACATAAGTCCTTAGCGTCGGCAAGCTTTACGACGCTAAGGGTCATCCGATTGTCATTCTGCTCGAATACATTGAAAGCTAAGCCAATAGGGTAAAATTAATTACGCTTCTCATACAGGCATAGTGCGGCGATTTCGGCATTCCCTCTGGCTTTTGATCCGCCTTGGTAGTTGATAATTTAGCCCAAACTGCTATAGTGCCACGTTTATTTTTACCCCTTCGGCATAGCGTTATTTGGTTTATGCTTATTTAAAGCGGCGCCAGCGGGCTCGGCCAACATTACTCGATTTGGAAGTTCATTTTGATCACAACAGCAAATATCACCATGCAGTTCGGCGCTAAGCCACTGTTTGAAAACATCTCAGTTAAATTTGGCGGTGGTAACCGTTACGGTCTTATCGGCGCGAATGGCTGTGGTAAATCGACCTTCATGAAGATCCTGTGTGGTGATCTAGACCCTAGCAGCGGTAACGTCTCGTTAGATGTGAATGAGCGTCTGGGTAAATTAAGCCAGAACCAGTTCGGTTATGAAGAATTCAACCTGATCGATACCGTGATCATGGGCCACCGCGAACTGTGGAAGGTAAAGCAAGAACGTGACCGTATTTATTCTTTGCCTGAAATGAGTGAAGAAGACGGCATTACCGTTGCCAACCTAGAGATGGATTTTGCTGAGATGGACGGTTATACCGCCGAATCTCGTGCCGGTGAATTGCTGTTAGGTGTAGGTATCGGTATCGACAGCCATTTTGGTTTGATGTCTGAAATCGCACCGGGTTTAAAACTGCGTGTATTGTTAGCACAAGCCCTGTTCTCTGATCCAGACGTGCTGCTGCTTGACGAACCTACCAACAACTTGGACATCGACACAATCCGTTGGTTACAAGACATGTTGAACCAACGTAGCAGTACTATGGTTATCATTTCGCATGATAGATATTTCTTAAACTCAGTCTGTACGCACATGGCTGACTTAGACTACGGCGAACTGCGCGTTTACCCAGGTAACTACGACGAATACATGCAAGCAGCGACTCAAGCTCGCGAGCGTTTATTGTCTGATAATGCGAAGAAAAAAGCCCAGATCTCTGAACTGCAAACCTTCGTCGCACGCTTCTCGGCTAACGCTTCTAAAGCGAAACAAGCCACATCACGTGCCCGTCAAATCGACAAGATTAAGTTAGATGAAGTAAAAGCCTCTAGCCGTGTGAACCCCTTCATTCGTTTCGAGCAAGAGAAGAAATTGTTCCGTAATGCCTTAGTGATTGAAAACCTAACTAAAGGCTACGACACTCCGTTATTCAAAGACTTAAACTTAATTGTTGAAGTGGGCGAGCGCATTGCGGTATTGGGTGAAAACGGCGTCGGTAAAACAACCCTGTTACGTACCCTAATCCATGATATCCCGCAGGATGCAGGTACTATCCAATGGTCTGAAAACGCTAACATTGGTTACTATGCACAGGACCATGAGTCTGATTTCGCTAACGAAATGACGCTGTTCGAGTGGATGAGCCAATGGCGCAAGCCAGAAGATGACGACCAATCGGTACGTGGCATCTTAGGCCGTATGTTATTTGGCTCTGACGACATTAAAAAGTCAGTCAAAGTGCTGTCTGGTGGTGAGAAAGGTCGTATGTTATTCGGCAAGCTCATCATGCAAAAAGCCAACATTTTAGTGCTCGACGAACCGACCAACCACATGGATATGGAATCGATTGAATCACTGAACAACGCGCTGGAAATGTACGAAGGGACCTTGATTTTCGTGAGTCATGACCGTGCATTTGTATCATCGCTGGCAAACCGTATCCTTGAAGTCACTCACTCAGGCGTGAATGATTTCAGAGGCACTTACGATGAGTTCCTTGCCAGCAAAGGCATTGAAGTCTAACGCTATAGCTGCATGTGTAAATACATGCATTTAAATACATGCATTTAAATACAGTGCAGCTAAATGCAGCATCAATAAAAACGCCGCAATGTATTGCGGCGTTTTTGTATCCATTGGCTGTCTTTTATCTAGCGATTAGCTTTTCGCGCACTCGATTTTAGCGCATTGGCGGCACTCGTTAGGGCGCTGACTCTTGCTGCACATAAATCAAATTGTCGGTATCAAAGCCGCGGGCTTTAGACATTTCAACAAACTTTTGCAGTACCTCGGGTGGCACAGTCGGGGTTTTAGCCAGTAGCCACAAATAATCCGTGTCGGGTCCTGATATAAAAGCGTATTGATAGTTTTTATGGTCTAATTCGAAGACCACATACGATCCATAAAATGGCCCAAAGAAGGAGACTTTCAAATAGCCTTCTGAGTCCCCATTCACAAAATAGGCTTTTCCTTCGGCTTCTTTCCATTCGTTTTTAGCCGCTGAAAATCCACGGTTAATGACCCTAACACCGCCATCCTCTTTCAGGCTGTATTCTGCGCTAACTTGGCTTAAGCCTCTTTCGAATGAATGATCTAATCGTGCAATTTCGTACCATTTACCTAAGTATTTATTTAGCTCAAAATCATTCACGGGTTGAACCAGTTTAGGCATGCCTAAGCAACCGCTGAGCAAAAATATACTAATGACTAACAGTAGCTTTCTCAATTAGACCTCCTGATCTTAAGTCTTAGTCGCACGTCTTCGGTGCAATGTTCAATCAATCCTCTGTCGAGCTTACACTATTTTCTTCACATTATTTCAGCTACTTGGCAAAGTGTTGTTGGTTAGCTGCTCGTAATCAATACTTTGCGTTGACTGATAAAGCCTTGGCTAATGCCGGCCAGAATAATCAAGCCGACACCGCTTAATTGCATTGGGCTCAAGGTTTCACCAAATATCCACCATGCCAGCGTCACTACGATAACGGGTTCCACATAGGCGAGGGTGCCAAAGGTGACTGCTGGCAATTGCCGCAGGGCTTTTACCGCCAGTAATATTGCTAAAAATCCGGGGAAGAATCCAATCGCAATTAACCAACCCATTTGCGGCAAACTTGGCGTTAGCGGTGCATTTATCACTAAGGGCAGTAGGCACAAAGCGCCGACACTAAGCTGCACTAAAGTGCTTTGATAGGGCGAACTCAGGCTAGGTTTTCGATTGATTAACATAAAACCGCAGTAGGTTAATAAGGCGAGTAGGGCATAAAAATAACCTAATAATTCAGTGTGATTACTCGCTTGCTGCGGCCCTGTTGGGATCATTAACATAAAGCCCACCAGCGCGACGACCACGCTTGCCATGCTTAAGCGGGTGAGTTTCTCGGCAAAGAAATAATGGGCGAAAATAGCCGACACCACAGGGGCTAAGTAAATAATCATGATCACATTGGCCATTTGGGTGTACTGAATGGCTTCAATGTAAAACGCCATAAAACCCGCGAGCATAATGCCATTCACTAAGGTACGTTTACTGGGTCTATGGCGAATCTGATGGCCTTTACCTATGAGCAGCATATAAGCCAATAGAAATAGGGCACCGAGCAGTAAGCGGTAGAAGGTAATATGTTCGGCGGGCAGGGCGGCAAAGCGCGCTAATACACCGATTGTGCCCATAAGAATGGCCGCCAATAGGGCAAAAATGATAGCTAAAGCTGAGCTTGGCATAGACAACCTGTAACTGAAGAATTTAAGGGCGACACCGTCCGTGGACGGCGTCGATTTTGCCTTAAAAACTCACCCTAGGCTATGCCGATGTATTAACTTAGATAATGCTTTTACGTGAACGGAAATGGTTAAAGCTATCTTGGCTGTAGGCCGCCTTAATCCGTTTTAACGCAGCGTAATTGTGGTCAAAGTACACATCTGTTGGAATGGCCTTATCTTTGAAACTGATAAAAGCGCCCGAGGTGTTGGGGATGTCATAGTTTCGGCTGGCATCAATCCAATCGAGCGCACGATTAATGCGGGTAAACACTTGGCTATCCTGCAATTGTTGCTTCTCTTGCAGGGCGTTATTCCACCAAGTTTGATATTGAATCGTGTATTGTCTGTCCTTGTAGGGGAAGGCGCTGCGACTCTTTTGCTCTTCGCCCATAGTGCGATAATAATCACCAGTTATAGCGCCAAGGGTAACATAGGTAAATAGCCCCAATTGGCGATTACCTTCAAGCACATAGCGAGAGGTTAAGCTTTCGAGCAGTGGCTTATAACCGTCCCTGAGCCCCGTTTGATTCACTAAGCGCGAGGTGACTTTATGGGGCGCGGGTTCATCCACATCGGTTGGATTAGGTGAGCGGTTTATGCCTTGTAAGTCAGCTTGCAGATGATGAAAAGATTCCCTTTCCCAACTGGGCATTAGGTTTTCACCATAGGCTTTGGTGAGTCCGCCCATACCCTCGATGCGAATATCATTGGGGACTAGGCCAAATTCATTAAATTGTGTCTGGATAAAGTGGTTTAGGCTGGCGGAATTGCCCTCCCAAAAACCATACATCAAGCAGTTATGCGTAATTGAGTCAGTGTCTATGTCGAGTGTTTTGTGTTGTTCTACGGGTAAATTTTTGGCATTAATCTTGAGATTAGTGCCAATCAAACAGCCAGTGCTGTCGGCATTTATGATGGCTTCCCAGCGCTGTAAAATGTCTTTAGTTGGGGTGTGCTCAATAAGTTCATGGGTTTGTTTATCGTAGCAATTCCATTCTAATTCAAACTTGATAAGGCAAGGCGGTAGTGGAAAGGTTTGCACAAAAAAGCGGGTCACAATGCCATAACTTAACCCACCACCACCCTTAAGCGCCCAGAGTAACTCAGGTTTATTGGCAACAGAGACGACTTGAGTTTCACCAATGCCGAGGACGATTTCTGCCTGTAATAGGGATTCGCAGCACATGCCGTGTTTGCGGGTCCAAGGTCCTGAGCCACCGCCCATAATAAATCCCGCTATGGCAACACTGCCACAGGTGCTATGGGGGATCATCACGCCTTGTTTGGCAAGCGCAGTGGTGAGATTGATAAAGCGATTGCCTGGGCCAATGGCCGCAATACCTGTGATGGGATCTAAAGTGAGGCTATCCATCTTCAGCAGATCCAACACTATGGTATTGGTTTCAGTGCTTTCACCTTCGTGATCATTCCCACCTGAGCGCACGCTGATTGGCAAGTTATAATCGATGGCCGCCTTATAGGCGATTTTGACTTCTTCAGTTGACGTGCATTTGATTATCGCCAGTGGTTTTTTTTGTAATCTGCGGTTGAACAGTTGGCAAGCCTGTTGATAGGCAATCATTTGCTTACCTGTGCTGACCGAGAGTTGCTGCTCACTATAATAATGGCCACCGGTAATAATATTGTCGGCCGGAATGTGTGCGCGAACTTCATTGATGAAATTAACAAAGTTTTTGGCTTGAGTGATCACTAAGTTTTCACTGATCCGCACTTCAGCACTTAATTCTTCTTCGGTTGATTGAATAATCAAACAATCCCGTTCCAGTTCATTTGCGACGGTGACTTTAATATTAGAGCGATAGGCCGTCAGCGATTTAAACACTTCAATATTGAGTGTAATATCCGCTTGATTACTCGCCGTGTAATTCACTAAATAACTAAAATTAGGCCAAGTGTTATAGTTACATTCAATAATATAGGCTCGGCGTTCGTGGGGCGGAATAATCTTAGGCAGTTGTTGATTATAGGTGTTGCTATCCGTAGTGGTTTTTATGAATTGATGTTCAGTATCATTAAATATGACCAGCAGCACTTTTTGTCTTTTAAGTGGAATAAAGTTTTCACCACGAATATTATGTGCATCTTGATGCTGATAAATGTAAAGGTTATTTTCGCTAATCGATCTTTGTTGCGCTGGATTACGGTAATAGTCAACGATTTCAGTTCGGGTTAATAATCGATTGAGTAAGGTGATGCCAAATATTTCACCATCGAAATGTGTATCGCGATGATTCGGTAAAGACACGTTTTCAATTAAAAATTCATTGTCGGCAACCAGTGACAGATTATTGAGTTGTGTATGGGTAATTTCACCATCCACATAACAACTGATTTCATGGTATTCATGGCAGATAGACAATAAGTGCCACTGACCGTCGTTGAGTCCACCTAAGGTTGATATTGCTTCAACCCGCAGCAAGGTGGTATTAATCACGCATTCAATATGCCCTAGTGAATTAATATCCACCGCGAAATAGGTATCTTCCCTATCAGTTTTATAATGGAACACACGCCCACCTGCGCTGGTTTTCAACCAACACTGGTAAGTGAATATGGCAAGGGGTGACGTGCTCACGGGTAAGCTTTTTTCAATCACTGCCCGTATATTTCTTGATGCCTCAAGCTTGTCCATATTCATGCGTCCTTTCGTGTGCTTTGCGTGTTTTCCTCAATGCGCTAAAGCGCCTACTGAGGTCATTCATCCCGTTGTTAATCAATTGCGGGTAACTAAGCCGCGGGTAACTATGTTTTGGGTCAATCAGTTTTGGGTAAATCAGTTGCGGGCAAACAAGTCGCCAATTAATAGGTATTAAAGCGATGTATTGATCCTGTCACGGCCATCGGCTTTGGCGCGATACAATGCGGTATCGGCGGCGCATAGCATGGCGAGTGAGGTACGGAACTGGCCATTGATTTCGCTCGCAATCCCTTGACTCGCGCTCACAGAGACATAGTCGCGCAAGCCTTGCTCAGTAAAGCGCAGGTCATTAATCCCTTGCTGCACTTTTTGGGCAATGGTGAGTGCCATTTTGGCATTGTGGCTTGGCAGAATTAGCGCGAATTCTTCACCGCCGTAACGCGCTGCCAGGCCAATTTCTATCGGCACTATGTCAGCAATCACTTTGGCAATCTTACGTAGGCATTCGTCGCCTTGGATATGGCCGAATTGGTCGTTGAACACTTTGAAATAATCCACATCGATAATCACCACGCTGATAGGGCGCAGCTTACCTGTGCATTCTTCCCAATAGTGATGCAGCATTTCATCAAAATATCGGCGGTTCGCCAGCCCAGTCAGTGAATCTGTGGCGGCCAATTTACGTAGTTTTTGATTTTCCGCTTTGTGCTGCGTCAAATCGTGCATCATCATCACAAACAGAGGTTCATGACTTGGGATGTAGGAAATGGAGAGTTCGACATCTTTTGCTTTGCCTGAGGCGGTAATGAGGGTGATTTCTTCGGCGGAGTGCTGCACTGGAATGCCGCAGTTTTTGCCTAGCTTAATATCATTGCTCAGCAGATTGTCGTAGCGAGCTTGATGGTGTTCGGTCAAAAAGTTGCGCCAATCTTGTCCCTTCAAACTGGCCTGCGGGCATGTCAGCAAGTCAGCACCTTTGCTATTGCTAAAGTAAATGTAACCTTGGGCATTGACGATAATCACAGGCTCAGTTAGATGCTGAATAAACTGTTGAATCGTTTCAATCGAGGCATGCTCGAAGAAGGTTAACGGCAATGCGGGCTCGACCAAGCCTTGCTGCGCAGTACACTGGAAGCCATTGTCTTCACCCACAAGTGATAATGGATGTTGTGAACGTGTCAGTTTAGGTGAGCTTGTCATTGTTATCATTCTCCGTGAACCTAATGTCATCTGCGCTAAGCGCTTTTCTGATGATGACTTTATTCTTCGCAAAGAAAAGATACCTTCTGCTTACCTTCTGGTGTAATTTGTTGATTTTAAATGTTTTAAATTTTACCTTCTGAGTCGTTTTGTCAGCGATTAGGTAGGATAGTTAGTTGGGCGCTTGCTTACATCTCACAAAATTTGGGCTAAATAGCCACAAGTCTTAAGCATTACGACTGAGTCGAATATTTGTTGTTAGGGCAATTTAACGCAATGTAAGTCCATTAATTTGCTCCGGATGTAGTGCTTGGCTATGGGATTTCCCTCGACACCATTTGCCACCTTGCTTGTGTTTAAATGCACACATCGCATCCCATCGACCGCTTATGCCACTGAACTGTCGGCGAAACTCTTTGGCTGAAAGTAACCATGCATCGGATGCAATCCCTAACTCATTAAGCAGTTTTGGTCGCTGATTATCGATAAAGCCTTTTTTATCATGGCGAATGGCGCGGCCAGTCCAATCGATAAGTTCCAGATAATCCGCAAAATGAAAAGGGATGCCCGTTTGCCGATGAAGGTGCGTTGCACCATCAAATTTTGCGAGGGATTTATGTAGTGTTGGCTGAGAGTTATCTACTGGGGTTTTGATTATCAGTGGTGTGATGCTGTTAGGGGAAAGTGCATTTAGACGTTCTTGAATTGATGTAAAATCAGAGGATTGCAAAGAGTCGGCAATCCCTGCTCGAATAGGGTTTAAATCCACGTACATCATGCAGGCTAGTAAGGCTTGCTCATCTAGCAAAGCTTGGGATTTGAAACGGCCTTCCCAGAAGGCACCTTTGCACTCATCTTCTCGATTTGCTTTACGGGCAATATCTTCATTTAGGCATCGCATAAACCAAGAAATACTGCTTAATCGCTCTTGCCACTCGGCAATTAAGGCATCGAGTAACATGCGTTCACCGTCGATTAAGGCATCACCATTCATATATTTAGTGGCAATAGCATGGCCTTTGGTGATTTGACACCAGCGACTGATAATGTCTCTTTGCGTTAACAATTTAGCCTTCTCCACGTCAATCTTAAGCACTAAATGATAGTGATTGCTCATCACCGCATAGGCGCAGATATCGATACAAAAGATGGTGGATAATGCTTTGATTTTATCGACAATCCAGCCACGTCTATGCTCATAACTGCGGCCTGTGAGTTTATCCTCACCGCACAGAAAAGCCCTTCTGACACAGCGATTTATCACATGATAGAAGGGAGTTGTATTAGCATCGATAAGCATTCTTCTGGCCGAGGTCATCATCCGCTCCAAACAGACGCAATCAAGATAATGTAAAGGCTAGTATAAGAGGGAACAAAGCACAAAAAGACATGGCTGTCCCCGCTTTTCCACCAAGCCTTGCTGCGCAGTACACTGTGAACCATTGCCTTCACCCACAAGTGATAATGGATGTTGTGAACGTGTCAGTTTAGGTGAGCTTGTCATTGTTATCATTCTCCGTGAACCTAATGCCATCTGCGCTAAGCGCTTTTCTGATGATGACTTTATTCTTCGCAAAGAAAAGATACCTTCTGCTTACCTTCCGATTTAATCTATTGTTTATAAAGGTTTTAAATTTAATCTTCTCACGGTAAATTCTCAGGTTTAGCTGAAACGTGCGAGGTTTTGGGGCATGGCTAAGTTAAAAAAGTGGCACCCATGAGTGGATTTTTGGGTATTAAGCGTCAAGCGCAAAGGATTTTAGTGTCTAAAGATGGTGGATAATGCTTTGATTTTATCGACAATCCAGCCACGTCTATGCTCATAACTGCGGCCTGTGAGTTTATCCTCACCGCACAGAAAAGCCCTTCTGACACAGCGATTTATCACATGATAGAAGGGCGTTGTATTGGCATCGATAAGCATTCTTCTGGCCGAGGTCATCATCCGCTCCAAACAGACGCAATCAAGATAATGTAAAGGCTAGTATAAGATGGGATAAAGCACAAAAAGACATGGCTGTCCCCGCTTTTCATGGGAAAACGGAGGATAAGCGGATGTCTTGGGAGAAATGCTCTGCCGTAGCGGCAGAGCATTTATAGCACATTTCAGGAGGCTCTTATCTCGAAAAGATATGGCTGTCCCAGCTTTTCCAGCTTTTCCAGCTTTTCCCAGCTTTTCTCCCAGCTTTTTCGCTTCGGAGAAAAATCTTTTTTCCCGCTTCTACTAATCTTCTCGATTGATAATCTCTGGGTCAGGGCTGAGGAGCATTAGGGTATTGCTAGTATTTGTTAGTACAAACTGAAACTTAGTTGTGCCCGGAGTATGGTTCATATCAACCATCTGTAATAGGGTTCCATCGCTGCTAAGGGTCATCGCATCTATGATGCCATCAAAGGGAGTTAAAAAACCTGCGCCTACGAATTTAAGTCCCTTACCTGTTTGGTCATCGAGTAAATAAGTAATAGTACTGGCAACAGTAATAGTCATATCACCGGGGCATTCTGTACCTTCTGCATCAGTGTAAGTGAATACGGGTTCTCCATTTTCAAGCTTTACTGTGACTTTAATATATTGAGCCTGTCCATAAATGTCTGACATTGAGTGTTTCCTATTTTGTTGGTGGTTAAAATCTAATATCTTCTATTCCTGCTTGTGTTAACTGCTCGATCAGTTTGTGCTGTATATCTAGTTCACCTAAACAATCGAGGGCTCTTGCATATGGCTGTAAATACTGTGGATCCCTATTTTTCACTTGGATTGGTGCCAGCATTATTTTGACTTTAGTGCAGGATTTTTTAACGGTTTGCATATCTTGCTGTTGTTTGGATAATCTGGCTCTCAAGAGCTCTATTTCTGCCAAGCTGGCAATGTATTTAAAGTCATCGGGAGTAACTTTGATTATTTCAGTTAAAAGAGTTGATGCTTCTGCGACTGAGTCTATGCTCAGTTCATTTAGCCCTTTAAGTTGGTAATATTGAGCCGCATTTTTAAGTAAAATAGCTTTGAGTGGTAAATAGCGGGGGCTCTTTATAAATGCCTCTTTTTCTAGTCCAAGCTCGGCCAGCAAAGTTTCTGGAATATGGGAGCTACGTGGATCTTTTAGGTTAGTATTTAGTAACATCAATTGAAACTTAAGATAATACAATTGTGTCTTCCAAGCAGTATTTTTGGGATCTAGGACTGTGGCTTGTTGAATGAGTTGCTCTCCCAACAATGCATCATCAAAAGCCTTTTGCATCTGGCCTTGAAATTCATATAAAGTCGAACTAATTCTTAAGCTGCTAGCTAATCTATCCAATATATAACCATCAGTGTCGTTTGTTTTTCGTAATACTTCTAATTCAGTTTGAAGTTGACGATGTATTGCTATGGCGGAGTTCAGATCACCTCTTGAACGAAAAGCACTGGCTAACCAAGAGCGGGCGTTTGCTATGTCAGCTTGTAATTGCTTATTGCTAGGATCCTGAGTCAGAGCTAATAATTTTAGTCTGAGTGACTCATCGAAGTAGCTTGTAGCTTTATCAAATTGCTGTTGCTTCATTGCTAGCGAACCTAGCGTATTGTTAGCGTAGGATAGTTCCATGAGCGCATTTTTATCGTCGGAAGCTAGCTTATACATGACCTGGCTATAACTTAGATACTGCTCAAAGTAGGGCTTAGCGCTTTCCCAATCACTCATATCGTATTTTATCTGCCCAAGCCAAAATGCATTTGCGCCTAAGGTTTTTAATAACTCTAGGTTTGTCGGTTGCTCAGTATAGAGATTGGTTAGCTTAGTTTGAGCGGCGAGAAGCGCTGTCTTGGCCTCATCTAGCTTATCGCGTGAATACGCGACTTCACCCATTGCCTCCAGTGTTTGTCCATGTTGTAGGCGAGCTTCAAGGCTCAGATGTTGATCGCCGTTGTCATTAGAAAAATCACTGAAATATTCCAGTGCCTTATTGCTGATCCCGTCGAGTAAGTCCATACGGCCGATGCCGCGCATCTTGTCGGCGAAGTCACCCACCATAAAGCCGAGCAAATCTTCGGCGGCAAGGCGTTTTTGCAGGGCAAGTTTTTCGGCTTCTATGCTGCGCACGCTCATAATGACGGAGGTTAAGGTGAGGACGCACAGTAGGGCGACGGTTAGGCGCCTCGTCCAGCGCAGCATATTGGCGCGTTTGCTGGAGGCTGCGATAAAGGCGGTTTCGGGATCGTCTAAATCGAATAACGGATTTTGGCTGAGGCTTTGGGCCTCTTTTAACGGCTTGCCTTCGGCGAGCAGATAAGCGCTGTGTTTGGCTTCGCTGAGCCAACGCTTAGATAAATGCTGTAGGCGACTCTTAATACTCAAACTGTCGCTATGTTCGCTAATCCAAGCCGTCGCCCGTGGCCAGCGGCGCAGCAGGGCTTCGTGGGCGATGCTAAAACAGGGTTCACCATTTTGCAGATGTGACACGAATAAGCGGCTATCGACCATGGCTTGCACTAGGGCGGTTTCGGCCGTGCTTTGCAGTTGCGACCAGCGAGCGGTGCGGCTGGTGATGGACTTTTCATCTTCGCGCAGGGTCACTAGCAGGGATAAAATCCGTGGTAGGCTGGCTTTTTCAGCATCGCTTAAATGGGAAATCGCCTGCTCGGCATTTTTACCAATCGCCCCTTCAATACCGCCAAGTGCATGATAAACAGAGACTAATAACTTATTGTCGGCGCTGCGCTGTAAATACAAGGCCTGCAGCGTGTATTGCAACATGGGCAACGCATCTGGGTTACTGGCGGCATCGCTGCAGAGCATTTCGTCGAGTGGCATCGCGGTGTCGCTGTCAACTTCCCAGCTTAAGTTGGCAGCCACCGCGGGCAGGCGGATCATTTGTAATAGCTCAGTGCGTGTTGGCGGCGCTAAGTCAAAGTGGGCACCGCGGGCTTTACCCGCCATTAAGCTTGGGTAATTGACCAATAAAGGATAAAAATCGTTGCGACAGGCACTGATGATAATCACGGCTTTTGAGGTGGCGAGTTGTTCCAATAATTCTATGAACTGGGTTCGTTCGGTATCGCTAAATAGCGGTGATGAGAGTAACACTTCTAATCGGTCGATAAACAAGGCAAAAAACGGATTGGAAAAGGGTTTAGCCTTGAGCGCTTGGGTACACTGATTGATCACGCTTTGGATATCTTCGATAAGTTTAATCGCCAGAGTCTCAGCGCTCATGCCTTCGAATACTGGGATGTCGTTGATTTCCCAGTCGAGCATAGCACTGGCAAGATCGGTGAGTAGTTGCCCTTTACTCACATCGGCAAAATCTAAGCTGCTGAATGACGCAACACCAATGCCGTTATAGCCATCGCCCTTCATTAAATTGGGCACAACACCCGCATTAATCAGGGAGGATTTACCGCTGCCACTTGGACCTAAGATCAGGCAGAAGGCACGGCCAAACAGGATTTGTTGGCTTATCCGGTTAAGCAAAGTGCTGATTTGTTCACTGCGGCCAAAAAACACCTCGGCATAATTAGCGCTATAGGCTTGCAGTCCCGGAAAGGGTGAGCCGCCTTGCCAACTCTGTGGGCTGGCGGTGGCTTGGTGTCCGATAGGAAAACGCACTTCGGCTAAGGTGCGATAGCCGCGTTTGCGTATGGTTTCGATATAGGTGGGTTCTGTGGCGCTATCGCCTAATGCTCGACGTAACTGATTGATAATCTTGTGTAGCGGATTGTCGCCGGTATCTACACCTGGCCAGCAGTGGCTGACTATTTCATCACTGCTGACGACTTCGCCCGCCCGTTGACAGAGAAACAGCAGCACATCCATCGCCTTGGGCTCAAGTTGTTTGACTTGTTTGCCAAGGAGCAGACTATTGGCGCTGGGATTGATTTGCCATTCACCAAAGAAAAATGTGCTGTCACTCATAACGATGTCCATTTATTGAGTATTGACCATGGCACGGTAAAAACTTGCGCTGTGAGTCACTCTTATTGTTATACGTATTGTTATAAAGATCTGTGCTTGTCATTCAAAGGTTTGACGTCAAGACCTTGACATTATGCCGTTGATGATTGTTATTTAAAAGGAATAACCCTTGATAATCAATGTAAATTTTATCAGGGTGAGGTGTGGTAAATAGTCTTTAGCTTGTCATTTTTATGTCAACAGTTTGTGATTTGCGCTAGATGTTAAATAAGGTGATGGCTTTTAGGTGTCGATTGCAAAAGATCAACAATAAAAAAGTGCCCGTGATTGGGCACTTTGTATTAGAGAGGAACTTAAGGCTAACAAGCCTGACTTATCAGCACGTTAAGCTAAGTATCTTAACGTTAGCCCCTTAACATTGGTCCCTTTGAATTAGCGCGTTAAGGTTAGTGCCTTGGCTTGATAGCTTAATCTGGCCATTTGACCTTGATCTTGCAGTTCTAATTCATTGAGTTCGAAGGGCGGCTGTAAACCCGAGGCTTGAATAAGCTTAGGATCTAACATCAGCTTTAACTTCGGCGACTCTGGGGTCAGCCAATTGGCTGCTTGGGTGCGTAGAATCGCCACCTTTTGACCTTCGGCATTGGTGCCCGTTAACGTGCCACTTAAGCCAAAACGTCCCGCCTCGGCGACCAATAACTCAAAGTTGATTTGGTTAGGCAGGCCTTTATCCCAAACCGTGAGCACTTCGGGCTTGATGCTCGCCGAATTGACATAGGACTTAAAGACAGATTTGACCGTGCGCTGCACAGGACGGCCATCGACTTGGGTTTGCACTGTGATTTCAATTTCACTGAAACCTGCATTGCTGCTCGAAAGTGCAACGCCCGCGGGGATCACCGCTTGCCATGTCTCCCCTTGTTTTACCATCGCCAGCGGTTGCATATTGCCATCGGCTTGCTTGAGTTTTGCCTGTGGCACAAAGGCGTTATCACTTTGGCTGAGTGCGAGTTCAAGCCCAAGGGTTTGCGCATCCGCCGCGATGGCGGTGGGGGCTTTGACGCTTAGTTGATAGGGCGAGCCTTTTTCCTTCACATTGACTAAGTAGCTGGCGCTCGGTGTTAACGGCTGGCTGACCTGCAGGCGATATTCGCCCGGTGTGGCCTTCGCCGACATTTGCAGCGCACTGGAATCATCGGTTAACCCTGCGCTAGCCAAAGCATCGGCGTTGACCATCGATTTGACCAGTGACTCATTGGTGTTTATCCCACTGCTGTTGGCTGCTTTGCCTTGGGGTGACTGATTAGGGGTAACGCGCTGAATTTGTACGCGCTCAGGGGCAATAGCCTCTGCATGCATTAAGGCGCCAGAGCGGGTATCGCCCCGAGGTGCAATGCGCACTAAGCTAGACGCTTGGCTCATGGTGAGGCCCACGCCCGCATTAAGCTGTGCGCCTGTTACATTGACCCAATACTCGTCACTTTGGCTGGCTTGCTCAAGCTGCGGCGCACTTGCCTGATACTCGCCGTACAGCGGGGTGATAAAGCTAATGTAATCCGTACTGGTGTTGATGGGCGTGAGTGTTGGGCTGGCAATATTGCTATCGACTAAATCGGTATCGCTCGGCGCGGCTAGGGTTAACCCTTTGGCGTACATTGGGCTGGCATTGGTTTTGGGATCTATGGGTGTGGCTTCATCTTGGCAGGCTGCAAGCAGTCCGCTTAGCGCCAAGACACTGGCAAGTTTGCTGAGTGTGTGCATCTTAGTGCTCCTTAAATGTGGTTGCGGATCAGCGTGTCTAAGTTGAAACACGTACGACGGCTCTGCTGATGGCTTAAGGGCTCTTGGCCACGGGTCTTTTGTTTATCAGTAAACCAGACAGTGCCAGCCGCCTTTTGTGAGCTGCAATTTAAGAAGCCGTCGGAGCAGCTATCGAGCCAGTTTTGGGTGGTTTCGAGCGCGACTTGGTATTGATAACCCGCGCAGTAACTGTCGCTGTCCCAAATGGCGGAATCAACATCTGAGCCCACCACGACTTCGAAGGGTTTACCCAGCGATGGGCGACCCGCTGTGCCATTAAGCCAAGCGTTGTTGTAGTTTGCCATCCAACCGACTTGCTGTTGTTTCACCGCATTGCTGCCATAGCCTAAGAGCCAGCCTAAGCTGGTTTCGAACACATTACCTTGGTTCACCGCATCGGCCAGCGGCGTACCAGCACTGGAAGGCGCGATGGCGATAACCTTTGAGGTGGCGTTGATCACTGCAGGATAACGGCTATCCCACGTAGGGTTAGATAAAATCCACCGCACTACGTTGCCACCATTGGAGTGGGTCAGCAGAATTAAGTCGTCGATATTTTTGGCTTGGATAAAGCTATTGAGCTGCGTGGCCAGACAACCTGCGGCGCTTTCTTCCCACATATATTGGTCAAAGTCGCAGTTGATCACTGTGTAATTGTTTGGCACTGGGATGCCTTGGCGCACTGAGTTAACAAATTCGGGCGTCCAGTAATCGGCTAAGGCATTGGTCTGGTGACCCGTACCATGGATAAAGGCGACTCCGGTTGCGGCTAACGTTACTGGGCTGACAGCGAACAGACCCAAGAGCATGAGGGCTTTTTTGATCTTCATGGCTATATCTCGTGTTGTTGGTCTTGTTGATTGTGGCCGCCAGTCCGTTGCGACAGTTTAGGGCAAGTCAGTTAATGCAGGATTTGCCGTAAATAAGCTTGAAATCGGCTGGCATGGCTCGGTTTATAGGCGCTTAAGCGCGGGTTACTCACTTTGGGTAAAACATGACTTAAGGCCTGAATACGACGGGATAGCGTGAATGCGCTAGTTTACGTTGGCATCAAATGTGATTGCCGTAACTTAGCTATTATCAACAGGACTTAACTCAAGCTTATTAACCTAGACGCAACATTTTAAGCTGGCAAGTAAAACAATCATCATAAAATGCAATCGCTGGGTCGCATTTTGAACGGTTCGTTTTAATGTCAAACTAAAGGCTGATAACCTGATGATAAGTAATACCTAATAAACCAAGTTGTGTTTTATCGTGTTTGAAATATCGATTTGCTTACACAAAAGAATTTTCTGTGACACCCACTTAGCGTTTGAGTTAATAGGTTTATCGTTCTGTATATAAAGGTTTTTTGTGATAAATAATTCAAACTCGCCCATTTACTCTGGGATATGGGTATCACTTTAGTGCATTTAAAGACTAAACCGATTAGGCTGAGCTGAGGTAAAGTGGGATAAACAGGATAAAAACCAACATTGCCGAGATGACATTCTTCTCATCTGAATCAGTCATCTGAGCCATGGATTGACTGGGAGTAGAAAAAGTAGCGCGATATGGGCAGGTTTAATCTAAATAGACAACAAACAAGGGAGAATAAGTTTGGCGATAGAACATAATAAGATGGTGAGTTGCTTAAGTGGACTGCAATGTCGCACTAATTTCACCATAAAAAACATTACTGAATACATGCTCCCAGAAACCAAAGAGGCTTTCTATTTACACCTCGACGGTAAATCACCAAACTTGATTATTCGCCCTGCATTCGAAGTCTTTTCCGGCGAACTTGCCACTATTGCAGGCGTGCATGCCAAATACGACTATTTCCACAATGCCGAGATGACACGTTTCCCCAAACGTTTGCATAAGAGTTTGACCGAAACCCACTATGGCCTTGCCTTTAGTTTTGACACGGTTGAAGCCGTACAGCAATTCATTACCCGTTTGAGTGCGATAGTGAAAGGCGCATAAGCTTTTACTGTATAAATCTTTAATAGAAGGCCGCTTAATTTTTCGATTGAACGGTATCTAAATTTTAACCATGCAGTCCTAGGGTTAAATTCCTCAATATCAATGAAAATGAGGAATTTAACTGCTGCCTTTTTACGCGGTTTTTCAGTATATTCATCAATAGATGAATTTTGCTGGAGCTTGCCATGTCTCTTATTCCCGGTCGCCCAAAGGGGGTTGTGCCATTTACCGCCCAACCTGAATCACAGCCGCAGACTCCTGGTCGTCCGAAAGGGGATTCCGATGCCCGTCAACGCTTAATTATCGCAGCCCTAAGTCTCTTCAGTCATCGCAGTTATCCCAGCGTTTCTACCCGTGAAATTGCCCGCGAAGCCGAGGTTGATGCCGCACTTATTCGTTATTATTTTGGTTCAAAAGCGGGCTTGTTCGAACAAATGGTGCGGGAAACCCTTGAGCCCGTATTAGCGCGTTTTCGCGAAATATCCGCTGCGGATGCCCCTAATAACTTGGGTGAACTTATGCAGACATATTATCGCGTTATGGCACCTAACCTGGGATTGCCACGGTTGATTATACGGGTGTTACAGGAAGGCGATGGCTCAGAACCCTATCGCATTATGTTGTCTGTTTTTGAGCAAATTTTATCCCTCTCACGGCAATGGCTCGAATCCACATTAGTCAATGCGGGGCTATTGAAGGAGGGATTAGATCCCGATTTAGTACGCCTCAGTTTTGTGAGTCTGATGGTTTTTCCGCTTATTGCGCCACCGGTGTTAATGCGTCAGTTCGGTTTTTTTAGTGCCGATGCTGATGGTTTACAGCGTTTAGCGCTGCACAATATGCAGGTTTTTACCCAAGGTGTACTGCGTGAACCGAGGAAGTCGTAATGAGTGTGAATTTTAAAATTCTTACGCACGTGAGTGTGGGTTGTGTGATCTTGCTATTAGTCGGCTGCACTGAAGCGCCGCCCAGAGTACTTGGCACTGTCGAGCGGGACAGGCTGACGCTTACCGCGCCCGTAGGTGAGTTGATTACTCAAGTTAATGTGGTTGAAGGTCAACAGGTTAAGGCGGGTGAGGTGTTAATTCAGCTCGATACAACCTCTGCTAATGCGCGCCTCGCCCTGCGCCAAGCCGAGCTTGAACAGGCTAAAGCTAAACTTTCTGAGGCGGTCACAGGTGCGCGTTTAGAGGATATAGAACGCGCCAAGGCCGTGCTCGACGGGGCGAATGCCAGTGTGAAAGAGGCTCAGCGAGCCTTTGAACGAACAAACCGTTTATTTGTCACTAAAGTACTTAGCCAAGCGGATTTAGATACGGCCCGTGCGGCGCGGGATACCAGTTTAGCCAAGCAAGCTGAGGCGCAGCAAAGCCTGCGACTACTAGAAAATGGCACCCGTAGTGAGCAGCTTGAACAAGCCAAAGCCGCGGTGGCTGCAGCTCGCGCCAGTGTAGCCATCGAACAAAAAGCCTTAGCAGACTTGAGCTTGGTAGCGGCGCGTGATGCCGTTGTCGATACGTTGCCTTGGCGAGTCGGCGATCGCATTGCCGCAGGCACTCAGTTGATTGGTTTACTGGCGAGCGAGGATCCCTATGTACGGGTTTACCTGCCCGCGACTTGGTTAGACAGAGTGAAGGCGGGCGATAGCGTCAATATTCTTGTGGATGGCCGCGAGATACCGATTGCTGGCACTGTGCGCAATATTCGCAGTCAACCTGCTTACACGCCATTTTATGCGCTAAATGAACGTGATCGAGCGCGGCTGATGTATTTGACCGATATCACGATTTCCGCCACAGATCAGGACCTACCTACTGGCATGGCATTAGAAGTTGAACTCGATGTGCTGCAAGGAGTGCAGCAGCCATGAAAAGCGCTGATTTTGCTATCGAGACCCAAGGGATGACCCGCGCCTTTGGTGGTGTTAATGCGGTGGAAAACCTCGACCTCGCCATTCCCAAGGGCACAATTTATGGGTTTCTCGGCCCCAATGGCTGCGGAAAATCGACTTCAATTCGTATGTTGACTGGGTTACTGAGTCCCACATCGGGGAATATCCGCGTATTGGGTGAAACCTTACCCGGCGCCGAGGAAAAACTGCGTCGCCGTATTGGCTATATGACGCAAAAATTCTCCCTGTACGACAATCTTTCGGTGCGGGAAAACTTAGAGTTTGTCGCGCAAATTTATGGCCTTAACCGCCGAGCATCAAAGCTGCGAATAGCCGAGTTAGTCACGCTATACGATTTAGTCGGCCGCGAGAAACAAATGGCGGGCTCCATGAGTGGCGGCCAGAAACAGCGTTTGGCCTTAGCGGCAGCGACCTTACATCACCCCGAATTATTGTTTCTCGATGAGCCGACATCGGCGGTCGATCCTGAAAATCGACGCGAGTTTTGGGAGCGCTTATTCGATCTCTGTGCCCAAGGCACTACGATACTTGTGTCGACTCACTATATGGATGAGGCCGAGCGTTGCCATGGTCTTGCGATTTTAGAGCGGGGGATAAAACGCGCCGACGGTTCACCCCAGCAGCTGATGGCGGCGATGGGGGCTCGGGTGGTTGAGATCTCAGGGGACGACTTACGCACTTTAAAACAATCATTGGTCAGCGAGTCTGCGGTATTGTCAGCGGCGCAAATCGGCAGTCGTTTGCGGGTGTTAGTGCGCAGCGATATTGAAGATCCGCTTGCTTGGCTTAAACCAAGAGTTGCCAGCCGGACGATGGAAGAAGTGCGCGCTAGCTTAGAAGATGTGTTTGTCACTTGTACTGGCGAGCGCTTGGCTGGGGTTTCCAAGGGAGAGACTGACCATGTGGCGTAGGATTTTTGCGATTGTGGTCAAAGAGCTGCGGCAGTTGTCGCGGGATCGCATGACCTTTGGCATGATAGTCATGATCCCGCTGGTGCAACTGATGTTGTTTGGTTATGCCATCAATATCGATGCTCGCCATCTGCCTGCTGGGTTAGTTAATTTGAGTGATTCTGCCTACAGTCGCGCACTGGTTAAGGCGGTGGAAGCAACGCAGGTCGTAGATTTTAAACAGCGTTATTTAAGTGCCGCCGAGGCTGAGGCGGCGATCACTCGCGGCGAAGTCAAAGCTGTGCTGTATTTGCCCGCCGATCTTGATGAGCGCTTAGTGCGTCACCCAAGCTTTGTGGGTCAGCAATATTTAGCGCAGTCCTATATCGCACAACCCGCTGGCCAATGGCTAGTGGATGGTTCAGATACGGTTGTCGCTTCAACTATTCGTAGCCTAAGGCAAATGCCACTGGATGAAGTCGCAGGAAGAGCACTAAAAACGGCGATGCCGAGTTTTGAAGTGGTGCAATATTTCAACCCAGAACAACGTTCTGTGGTCAACATAGTACCCGGCCTGTTGGGAGTGATTTTGACTATGACCATGGTGATGTTTACTTCCGCCGCCATAGTGCGTGAGCGTGAGCAGGGCAATATGGAGTTTTTGATCACTACGCCTGTGCGGCCACTGGAGTTGATGCTGGGTAAAATCGTGCCCTATGTGATGGTTGGCTTTGTGCAAGTGACCATTATCCTGAGCGCAGGGCATCTGTTGTTCGATGTGCCCATTCGCGGCGGGCTTGATTCTATCGCCCTTGCTGCTATGTTGTTCATTTGCGCCAGTTTAACCTTAGGATTAGTGATTTCGACCATAGCGAAAACCCAGTTGCAATCGATGCAGATGACGGTATTTATCCTGCTGCCATCGATTCTCTTGTCGGGATTTATGTTCCCCTACGAAGCCATGCCTATCGCGGCGCAATGGATTGCCGAAGCTTTACCCGCAACCCATTTTATGCGCATGTCACGGGCCATAGTGCTGCGCGATGCCCAAGTGGTGGATCTGCAATTTGATGCCCTGTGGATGATAGGTTTTACCTGTATCGGGCTATTTATCGCCAGTATGAGATTCTCTAAGCGTCTAGATTAATATTATCATCAGTATGCTGATAGTCGCATGGCAGGCTATCTGCAACTGGGAATGAGGTTGTGCTAGGTTAGGCAGTGAATTATGATGCCGTTTTCCAAATCTAGGGTGAAACGGAGTTCAATTGGATATTCAATGGAAGCCAAAAGCTTGGCTCGCAATATTATTAGGTCTATTTTTTCAGCCGTTTGTATTTTTATACGTTAATCAATTTAAATATTTTATTCGATATTTTATTGGTGCGCTGATTATCGCGGCCGTTGATGTATTTTTACACTCAAACTATTTCCCATTTAAATCGGGAAATATGGCTTGGCTTCAAAATATTTACCTCTCTTGGTTATTTATTGTTATTTGTCCCATTCACGGGTTTATGATCGCCCGTCGTTACGATATTACTCAACCCCGCCGCTGGTATGCTCGCTGGTGGATAGTGTTAGCGAGTTACGCTTTGATGATGTTACCGCTGATTGTGTTACGAGGTTTTTTCTTTGAGCCTTTTAGTATTCCGGCCTCTTCCATGAAGCCGACGTTAGCACCTGGCAATCATGTGTTGGTGAGCAAGTATGGTTTTGGTAACTATCGATATTTAGGTTTTCAACTGGCTAAGTCGACGCCATCGGTAACACCCGCAAGAGGGGATATATTGGTATTTCAATACCCTGCAAACCCGACGATTGACTATGTAAAACGTGTAATTGGTCTACCCGGCGATAGGATTATCTATCGCGACAAAACCATTTTTGTGCAGAAAGCCTGCAATGTATCGAGGGAAGCGTGTGCAGGATTGGACTCTCAATACGATCTTATCGATAAAATCTTATTACCCGAGTTGAGTACTGAGACTCAAGCTGTTTACCAAGAGTCGCTGGATGATATTCGCTATCAGGTATTATTACTCCGCCATCAGAAAGAACTGGTTGATCGCTATTATGTGCAGGAAAACACATTAAGGGATGAATGGTTAGTTCCCGCTGGTCAGTATTTCGTCTTAGGTGATAACAGAGACAATAGCTTAGATAGTCGATATTTTGGGTTTATTCCTCAAGACTTGATTATTGGTAAAGTAATATATATTTGGTAAGGCTGAGCGCTGATGGGGATAACCAATACGGGCTTATTGGTGTTATCCCTAATCAAATTTCTGCAAAGCATTTTAGCCAGAGGCTTTATTACCCTCTAGTGCCAAAACAGGTTGAATGTGTATTTTGCGATCCAATTAATAATCTAGAGTTTGATATAGCGCAAACTATAGATAAACAGTCGCGCTAAGCCATTGAAATCGATGTTGCTTAATTAGGATATCCCTTACACTGCCGCTAGGGCGATTGCCGCCATCATGCTTAGCGAAGGGAATTCATTATGCCTCCAATCATTTGTCATAGCGCGCTCGATGCGGTTGCTTTAATTCAAAGCGGCGAGACGCTGTGGACTCATTCCATGGGCGCCACTCCGCGCATTTTATTAGATGCGTTGGCGCAGCATGCACTCACCAAAGAAAATCTCACCCTGTTACAGTTACATACTGAAGGCGCCGAATCCTTAAGCCATCCCAGTTTACAGGGGCATTTACGCCATCGATGTTTTTTCGGTGGGCTGCCAACGCGGGCATTACTGCAAAGTGGTGACGCGGATTATGTGCCGATTTTCCTGTCTGAAGTGCCTAAGTTATTTCGTTCCGGCGAGCAAAAAATTGATACCGCAATTATCCAAGTGTCGCCACCCGATAAGCATGGCATGTGTTCCTTAGGCATTTCGGTTGAAGCAACGCTCGCAGCTTGCCAAGTCGCGGGTAAGATCATCGCTCATATTAATCCACAAATGCCGCGAACCCATGGCGACAGCTTTATCCATATCGACCGTTTTGCCGCTGTGTATGAGCAGAGCGCGGCGTTACCTATTCATTCCTTCGCGACGGGGGATGCGGTGAGTTTGGCGATCGGTAAAAATGTTGCCCAATTGGTGCGTGATGGCGATTGTTTGCAAATGGGTATAGGTGCGATCCCTGATGCCGTGCTGTCTTGCTTAACCGAACATAAAGACTTAGGTGTCCACACAGAGCTATTTTCTGACGGTATATTACAACTGGTTGAAAAGGGCGTGATTAACAACAGCAAGAAGCGTTTTTATCCGGGAAAACTCGTCACAGGTTTCGCCCTGGGTAGCCAGAAATTATACGACTATGTTGATGATAATCCTGCGGTCATCTTTATGGACATAGAACAAGTTAACGACACGGCCATTATCCGTAAAAATCCCAATGTGATGGCGATTAACTCGGCGCTGCAGGTCGACCTTTCAGGGCAAGTGTGCGCCGATTCCATTGGCACTAAAATCTATTCTGGTGTCGGCGGCCAGATGGATTTCATCCGCGGAGCAGGGTTATCTGAAGGTGGTCGTTCTGTTATTGCGCTGCCCAGCACTGCCGCGGGAGGAACGCTTTCTCGCATTGCCAGCGTGTTATCACCTGGCGCAGGGGTTGTCACCACTCGGGCCCATGTGCATTACATTGTGACCGAATACGGCGCCGCCAATCTACGCGGCCGTTCACTGCGCGAACGGGCACAGGCGCTGATCGCCATCGCTCACCCAGATTTTAGGGAACAATTAAGTCGTGATGCCTTTGAGGTGTGGGGATTAAGGGTTTAATTCTCTTTATTTATCAATGGATTTTTCTTTTAAACTTTGTTTTTTTATTGATTTTCAAAGTCAAAGTCGTGGGGCTTCACCCCACACCCTACCAAGGAGGACTGCTCGTCCTATCAAAAACGTCCATGTTAAATAGCCAGCTCGATATCCCTATCTCGCCCTCAAAGCGGCCGTGGGCCTTCGCCCTTGGATGCTCCAAGACGCCCCCAACGGAGTTGAAAGCCCCTTGTGCTCATTGCCAAATTTGCTATCGCTTCCGAAGTCTTCGCTTCACATTCCTGTAAAGCAATCCAGTTCGGCAATGCTTGCCACTCGCTCATAAGCTTGAGAATCATCGATTTTCATTCGCCCCTGCACCTACGTAAGCTAGATCGGTATGCATGCCGAGACTCACGTAATTTCCCTATTCGCCCTGCGGCAACTCCAAGAGCACATTCTTTTAGCTCGGGTGTTATTTTGACCATAATACTTTACTAGCATGCTGCTGTTATGCTTTGAAATTTAGCCTTCTCCCAGAAGTGATTTATGAATACGATTAATTTTTTTGTCAGAGAAACTGGCAACGTAATCTTTTGCCAATACAAGATTATACGTATCAACTTTTTTCCTTCTTTCTTCTTTGAATCCAATCATTAAATCCAGCGGTAAAAATCTTAAAAGCTCTATAGGTATTTCAAACGTTCTATGAAGTTGATTGTAAAATAATATATAATCATTCTCTCTAAGTCTTTCATGCTCTATTCGAAATTTTTCTTCTATATGGTTTGGGTATAATGTAAAAAGTAAAGTCAACTCGCATATTTTTTTTGATGCTTTCATGTTTGCTGATAATACGCGAGTATCAGAGTGTTGCCTTTTAACTTGAATTTTATTCCACACCTCACTCATGTCGATATTAATTTGTGTGCTATGAAATATAGTGTATTCTGTTGAGTTGATTGCTTCATTAATTGAGGATAATTTTGAAATTCTTTTTGAAGATTCCAATATAATGTCCTCCATTAAAAGTTTAATTATGGAGCCTCTTTGCTCTATAAATTTAATATATAGTGAATCACCCTCTCTAATTCGAAAGTCGATAGGGGTTCGATGGAATAGTCTACATGACAAAATATCAGAAATATTTATGGCTCCTAATTTTATTCCATCTTCTAAATCTGACAATAAATATGAGATTTTGTCTGCAGCTCTAACTGCTTGACCTTCTAAATGACTGTGTCCAGCGCACAGATAATTTTGATGTTTAGTATATTTCCATATATTTTCATGACTTTGTCCTTCACCAGAGTGGCAATAAGTATGCTTTAGAATACAATCACATACTTCTGGAGTAAGGTTTAAGCCTGCATGCGGAGAAAAGATACTACTTTGATATGCGCCTTCGAGATATCTTACAACATCTACTCCATGCTCATAGTGGTTAAAACCACATTCAAATCCTAGTTTTAAAAATAACTGATGTAATGCGTTTTCGCCAGCATGACCAAATGGTGTGTGACCTATATCATGTGCTAGTGCGCCAGCTTCAACTAGGTCTTTATTTAATCCAAAGCTCACAGCTATTGTTGTTGCAAGTTGCATCACTTCTATACTGTGTGCAAGACGTTGACGTAAATGATCGTCTTCATCTAATGGAAATAATTGTGTTTTATCGGATAGTTTTCTAAAACCAGATGACCAAATAATTCTGTCTCGATCGCGTTGGAATTCAATTCTGAAACCATCCCCCTCACTAGGATGCTCCCTTTTTGATGCTTTAGATGCGAATTCACCATGCATCATTTCATTTATAGTCTTAATTTCCTCATCAGTTCTTCTAGATGTACCATCGGCATGAATAGACCAAAGTTTCATATTACTTTCAATAATATTTATTCTGTTACGTACAATAGTCTCATTATGAGTGGTTTCTAGTACAATTTTTGCAATAGTTTTTTCAATGGATAGACCTTCTTTCCAGCACTCAAGTGTTAATATAAAAAATTGAATATCTTCACATTCGAAGCCAGATTTTTCTGAAGTCCAAACATTTAAGTTTCCCACTGGGTCTCTATTGCTAATAGATTTACTAAATAATGAGTTTTCTTGGAAAAAAGTACCAATATGTATATTTTTTCTTCGACAAATACTCTAAAAATAGAATTCCTGTTTTTTCTTGAAAATGAGTGAATTGTGGCGCTATCAATGTTTTCGAAGTCAATTTTTTGTGTCCCATTGACTTTTATTGCCAAAAGGTCAGAGCTTCTCCATGGCTGAGAACCTATATTCTGCCCATTGTTTTTTGTTGCAGTATCTTCAAAATTTGGAACTATGTACTTGAAAAATGACTTCTCAATATACTTGAGTTCATGACCTGCATCAGTTATTAATTTTATTAGCTGTTCACGCTCACGCTCTATTCCTGGGCGAGTTAAAACTTGAGGGATCGAACAATATATAGTTCCTCCATTCTTTGCTAATTGAATAGCTCTGCTTATAAATAAAGAAAAGTAATTAGGATACCAAGGGGGATCAATAATAACACTTGAAAATTTTCCTTTAAGATCTTGAGGTATATCATCAAAAGCGTTGTATTTTAATGCATTGAAAAAATTCATGTCATCATAGCACTGTTTGAATAGATCTGTTAGATCACTATCAATATCTAAAAAAAATACATTTCTTTTATATGATGCCATTGCTGCCGCAATAGTTGGTGTGCCAAGGCAAGCAATATGTTGTTCATTACCTTTTTCTAACAATAAATTTGATAATTTATCTTGTGTTTCAAGAGTGAACCACCATTGATAAAATAATGGATTTGACGCTGGTAACTGGAAGAAAAATTTATTTTTGTATATTGAGTCTCTGGTAATATTTCTTGGACTGTTTGATATTACACTTAAAATCGCATCAATGTCCTTTGGCTGAGCCCCCTCGCAATGGTGAACTAATTCATTCAAGTTTTTAATTCCACTTTCATATAATGTTAAAACCTTTGAATGTAATTTCTGTTCCCAAATTTTATTTTCTTCCATGGAAAGCCTGTATGTGATGAAAATTTATCATATGGTTATATAAAACAGTTATGTAATCAACTCTATTGCATGTTTTTAGTTTAAATTTAGCTGATATCGCATACTAGATAATACGAAGCTGTAAAGTTACAACAAAGTTCAGCACTTGCATGAAAGTGACCGTTGGCGGCATGGATGCCGTCGTCGAGCCCTCAGGGACGAGTTTACGGCGTGTCACTGGAGTGACAGTGCTTAATTTTTGGATACCAAGGTTAAGTGATTGCTCTACAACTTCCTATATTTACTATCTCTCTCAGTTATTTCTGAGGCGCTTAAGCTATTTCCCCATGCACTCTGCTAACAGTTTGACGAAAAAGTCGCTGCCTTTGCGTTCGCAAAAGGCGATATTGCGCTCTGGGATGGTTTCGGGATCGTTGTAGTTAGCAAGGGCTAACTCCATGCTGGCTTCGCGGATGATGTGCAGGGTTGGGTAGGGCGCGCGGTTGGTGAAGTTGGCTGCCCCGTCCTGTGGTTCACCATCGAAACAATAGTCTGGGTGAAAGGTGGCGAGTTGGTAAGTGCCTTCGTACTCGTGTTCGATAAGCGTATCGGTTGCCATGTCGATGAGGTCGAGATAAGCATAAAACCCCTCAAAACCACGGGGTAGAATAAACAGTGTGGTTTCGGCTTCGGGGTGGGCGTCGAGGTATTGGCATTCTTCAATCAATGCCTTGAGTACGAGTTTGACTTTGGTTTGTTCCACCACCAGATACCGAATACTGCCGCGCTCGACTTCTTGTCTGGCGAAGGGGCAAATATTGTATTTCATGATCACTTTTTTCACCCAGTCGTCGGTTTGTTGAGTGATCATGTCAATTTCGTTCATGGCGGTCGTTTGCTCGTGCTTAAAAATTAGGGGGCGATCATAGGGATGATAGACGCCACAAGCAAGAGCGCCATGCTGATATTAAAAATCTTCTGTTGGCGCTCATTTTTTAAAATGCGTTTAAGGGCCACACCAAAGCCGAGCCAGACGATAGCGCAGGGAAAGGCGACGCACAAAAATACCGTTGCAATAGTGATGACCTGCGGGGTCAAATCCTGCTGTACTGACGTGAACGTCGCAATCGCGCCCACGGCCATGATCCAGCCCTTAGGGTTGACCCATTGAAAGGCCGCGGCTTGGATAAAACTGAAGGGTTTAGCAATGGCTTTGCCTTCCATCTTGCTACTGCTGTTGGCAATCAACCAAGACAGATACAAAAGGTAACCTATGCCGACGACTTTAATCACTTGATGGATGATAGGATAGCTTTGGAATAGGGCGCTCAAGCCCAAACCTATCGCGAGGATCATGGTCGGGAAGCCAAGGCTTATTCCCATAAGATGCGGAATACTGCGTTTTACGCCAAAGTTTACCCCTGAGGTCATCAGCATAATATTGTTAGGCCCAGGGGTGATCCCCGATGAAAAGGCAAACAACGCGATAGCGAGTATTAACTCCATAGATAGATCCACACCTTTATTTTAGTTTTATGGCATTGTGATTATTTGCGGCATTGAGCCTGCGATTTACTCATCGGCCGGTACGCAATACTGTGTTGCTATTATTTAAAATTGCGACATTTGATTGCAACGCAGGCGAGGCATTCTAGCGATTAAATGTTGCCGCGCCTATACGACATAGCGAGTTTATAAACTAAAAAGAATAACAAAATATGTACATGCCTCGATGGGATTAATGGCGTGAGAATAAGGCTCGCGAGTTTGATGGTTCTCTGTGTTAGCACGAATATCAAGATATATTGGAATATGCTGATTTAACACTATGATGGATATCAGCTTTCAGTTTTAGTAATAGCAACTATCCTTAGACAGCATTTTATAGATTGAGGTAACAGGGCATGATGAATCCATCATTACATAGTGAGCTAAGTGGAGTGCTAAATCGACAGTTCAGTCGAGTTCCTTGCTGGGTTCCCGACCGAGTGTTAAGTCGGTATTTGAGAGTGTTAATACTGCTTTTTAGCAGCGTTTTAGGTCTTACTGGGTGCGTAACTGTGACGGATAACGCGGCGCAGCCGTTGCGAACCACAATTGTGATGTCTGGCGATCTCAGTGAATTACCGTCAACGGCAATGACATTCACTTGGCATCCTAAATTTCAAAAAATCATCACAGATAAACGCTTAGATCCGCAGTCAGTGTTGCAACACATGCAAGCCGTATTAAAGCAAACTTTGCAGAGTAAGGGATATCGCTGGGTCGAAGATCCACTACTGGCGGATTTTCAGGTTGGCTTTGGCGTCGCGATGGGAACTGAAATGAGTGATGAACAAATTTTGGCAGTGACAGGGTTAGTCGCTGGGCTGTCAACCGACGGTGTGAATACCCAAAAGTATGATAAAGGTACCGTGGTGATAGCGCTCTTTAAACCCACTAAAATACAGGGCGTTGATGAGCCAATTTGGCGAGTGCTTGCCCAAGGTTTTGGCAACATTAAAAAGATGGATGAGCTAACCGAAAATTTCGACAGTCTCATTGCCAGTATGTTGGCCAATATGCCGTCGGTTAATGTGGCTCCTTAGTCAGCGTTTGAGCTTTAGTTCAGTTCTAAGTGAATTGAGTCAGCATTTTGGTTGGAGCATTCGCCAGATAAACGGGATTAGTGCTTAATTGAGGTGTCTTGGTCCCATGTTTGTGGTGCTAGATCCCATTTTTGAACTGTGGGACATGGTACTTTAGTGACAGCCATCTCAATAAAGGGCGCGACAGTGAAAACTGCCGCGCTTTTTCATTTTAATGGATGGAAGTTCCATTTTGATTTCAGACTGTTTCAGTCGTGCTCGACTGTGATCTCGTAGGATGAAAACTTACGAATGTTAATCACGCCCGTATCAAACATTAAATACTGCCCCTTGATCCCCTGCAAAATTCCGCTGACGACCACATCTTTATCGAAATTGTGCGAAGTTATCTTCTTCGGAAAGGTGTCAATTGGATAATGAATTGGCTGAATCGTTTCGTGCAAACGCTCGATACTGTAATCGCCTTTTTGCATGCCGATTTCGTGCAACTTAGCCTCAATTTGCGGGATCAGTTCCGCAGCCTTAGCATTTAAATCAATATCGTCGGCATGGCCTTTTAACATGGCTTGCCAATGGGTTTTATCATTAACCAGTTTTGCCAATTCTACTTCGACTAAGCCTGAGAGCTGCCTTGTTGAGACTTTAAAAATCGGTAAACCTTGGGTAGCACCTTGGTCAATCCAACGAGTGGGCAGTTGAGTGTGGCGGGTAATGCCGACTTTAACGCCCGAAGTATTCGACAGATATACATAATGCGGCACAAAACAGTGGCTCTGGGCCCACTCTGGTTCGCGGCAAGTGCCTTGGTCGTAATGACAAGTTTCCGGCTTCATGATGCACATATCGCAACTCGCCAACTTTTGCATACAGACAAAACAATGGCCCTGCGAGTAACTCTTCTTGCTCTTTTTACCGCAGTTGCAGCAGAAGATATTACCCGTGTGGGTCAAGGTTAATTGCTTGCCTATCAATGGATTGAGCGGGAGTAACTCATCACCAACAACGAGTTGATATTGCACTTGTTGCGCGTCATCTAACTGCACGCGCATCTTTTTTAGCGTTCCTAACATGGTCATCCTAATGTGTTGCGTTCTGGTGCAGCTTAGTCGCTCATCATGCGTTCTAGTGCACGCTTTCGTTATATCGTCATTGCGTGGCCGTCAGTATACAAGATTATCCAAGTCAGTTTAGATAGGATTTTTTGCTAAGTGAGTTTTTGTAAACTGCGCTTAACCCCATAGGCTTAGACGGACTTTTTGAGGGTAATGATTTGAGTCTTATGATGAAAACCAGTAAGTTACCCTGCATTACAAATGGAGGTGTACTTATGCGGTTGGTTTTAGTGCTGATATTTTTCTTTTCGACGGGTGTCTTCGCACAGATGGATAAGACGGTAATTCATTCAGAAATCTTGAATGATGACATCAACTTACAAATCCATTTGCCAGATACCTATGCGCATTCCAACAATTTTAACTATCCGGTATTAATCGTATTAGATGGCTCTAGCCAATTTGAGCATGTGGCTGCGAATGTCGGTTTTTTAAGTACTTATGCCATTATTCCGGAAATGATTACCGTTGGCGTGAGTTCGGATCAACGGATGAAGTATTTCACGCCGACTCAAATCGATAAATTTAAAGACAGCTCCGGTGGTGCTGAAAGGTTCAGGCAGTTTTTAGAGCAAGAGCTGCTCAGTGAATTAGGCAAAAAATACCGCACCTCAGATTACCAAATACTCACGGGTCACTCCTTCGCGGGGCTGTTTAGCAGTTATGTCGCCTTGACGCCAAATAGCCAATTTGATGCGGTGATTTCAATCAGTCCCAGTTTATGGTGGGACAGTGATTGGCTAGTGCTTAAGTCGGCCGAGTTATTACAAGCTAAGCGTGCGAAACCACTGCGCTGGTTTTTGAGTATGGCAAGTGAGCCCAATGAGATGGCGAGCGCGTTTGCGGCACAAATTAAGCAGTTGCAAGACGGCTTAGGTACAAGCCCCACGGATAACACATCAAAGCAATTACATTGGTTTTACAAGCATTTCCCCGATGAAACTCACGACAGTACGCCGCTTGTAGGCAATATTGAGGCGTTAAAGACACTTTTTGCCGATTGGAATGCCGTGCCTGAAATTGCCATTATGCCACTTAAGGATATAAAACAGTTCTATCGGCAAAAGAGCGCTGAGTTTGGCTATGAATTTCCACTCTTTGCTCAGCAATATAATGTTTATGGGCTCAAGGCCACTTATGAACAAAAAACGGCTTGGGGCGTTGAAATTCTCGCAGAGGGGACGCGTGCGTTTCCTCATTCAGAGGTGTTATGGGACAGTTTAGCGACCGCCTATGATCTGGATGGACAACTTGAACAGGCGATAAGAGCCTCCGACAAAGCCGTGCTATTAGCAAAACAAACAGATTCAGTGTTTTTGAATGAGATCCTCAGTCAAGCTAAGCGCTTGCAGTTGCAAGGGAAAAAGTAATCGTTCTCAGAGAGGGTTTAACTACATAGTTGCAACATGTTTGGGCAAGTCTCACGCGGCTGGGTAATATTGCTCTTTTTACCGCAGTTGCAGCAGAAGATATTGCCCGTGTGGGTCAAGGTTAATTGCTTGCCTATCAATGGATTGAGCGGGAGTAACTCATCACCAACAACGAGTTGATATTGCACTTGTTGCGCGTCATCTAACTGCACGCTTTCGTTATATCGTCATAGCGTGGCCGCCAGTATACAAGATTATCCAAGTCAGTTTAGATAGGAATTTTCGATAAGTAAGTCGATTGACTGAGTGCACCTAAACCTCTTTTGTTTTACTTAACCATTTGTACACTAAGGCAATAATACCGAAAGTAAGCAAGGCTACAGGTAAGTAAGTGATTATGCTCATAAATTGTGTTTGGTATTTTGTTGCTAATTGGGTATGGCTAATGAGATACCCAAAACCAACAACGGAAAAAATCCACACCATTGAACTGATGAAGTTAATGAGTAAAAAACGACGGGAAGAAATACCCGTTGCACCTAAAATATAGGGGTAAACGGTACGAACAAAAGGAATATAACGTGCGAGTAGCAGGGTTATCACTCCATAGTTATCAATAAGGTGGGTCGCTTTTTCCTGATGTTTGATATCAATATTCGACAGCAGTTTTTGGTAAATTTGGGTATGCCCTAAAAATCGCCCCTGTAAATAACCTATAGCTGTACCTGTAAAGGTTGCTAGAACCAATAACGGCATAATACCGATATGAAGAATATCTTGATAAATCAGCACTCCAGTGAGAAAGAGTAGGCTATCTCCGGGTAAAAATGCGGTGGGAATAAAGCCATTTTCTAACACTAAAAAGCCACAAATTAATGCGCTGACCATGAGGGCGATTTTAGGATTGGCTAAAACCGCCAGATCATTGTGTATCATGGCTTGGGCCAGTTCGTATAACTGCTCCATACGTACTACTCCCTAAAATAATTGATAAAACATAAAGATGGAAAAGCTCGAAAGCGGCAAAGTGGTCATTCTGAACCGGAGCTATGGTGTTTCGTGGGTTATTCTACCAAGGGAGCATGAATCGAAAGGCAGTTACAACATTAAATTTTGTTGGTGTTAGTGTATTTATGATTCAGTAATCGGGTTTTGTGGGTTTTTTATAGTAAAAATATTAAACATTATTATATGGTTAATAAATTTTAAATGATGACATCAACTTACAAACCCACTTGCCTGATTCCTATGCGCATTCTAACGATTCCAACTATCCAGTATTGATTGCACTGCACTGGCTTAACTTAATTTGAACACCTTGCCGCGAATGTCGGTTTTTAAGCGCACTTTAAGTGCTGTTTGAAAGTGCTATTGCGAGTGCGCTCTCTAAATGTATTGGTGTGCTAAGTGTTAGCTCGCCGTAAAAGTAAACAAGATTAACGGCTTAATCTATCGAGCACGAGATCATCCCCAAGAGCATAGAGGGATTCAACTAATTGATCTTCTTGGGCTAGATCTGTGAGTCCAAGGCCAATGGTTGCCCGAAACAAAGCTATACCTGTGTGGCCTGCGGTTTCATATTGACTACTAAACTGCTCAATATTGATGCCAATTGCATTGATTTTATTGGATATATCGAGCACGAGTCCGGGTCTGTCATAGGCCACTAGGTTGTAACTTAAGCGTTTGATGGGCTTAAGGGCGACCGAGGTTTTGGAGTAGGTGAGGGACAGGCTATCGATGCATTCTAGGGCCTCAATGAGCTCGTCCATGCGCAGTGACGGCACTTCGAGTAACAATATCGCGGCAAAGACACCGTCAATATGGCGTAATTCTGAGTCGAGCCAGTTGCCGCCATGACGACTCACAGCATGGGCGATTTGTTCTACTAATCCTTTTCTATCAGGTGCTTGTAGTGTGATTAAGTATCGTAGCATAGTGACTGACTCCTATTTTTTGTAAAAGGCACCTGTTTTAAAACGGGGTGTAACACAACTGTCATCTTTGCGTCATATAATCCAACGCACTTAGAATAAAGGATGTTGTTATTGCTCAGTTTACGTTCAAACAGTGTAAGCATAGCACTCGGCAAATCCTAGCGAAAAAACTCGCTAGCTATTAATAATAGAGGTTCTTAATGGAAAGTCAGGTCACTCAACCTGGTTCTGCATCGCACAGTATGCTTAAAGGCGGACGCTCGAATCGCAGGGCATTTAAGGATAAAGCGGCGCAAATCAGCGTCACTATCGGCGGCACTATGGTATTTGTCGCCTTATTGTTGATCTTCTTTTATCTGTTGTATGTGATTAAACCCATTTTCGACAGTGCTGATGTCACACCCGTTAAGAGTGTGAGCTATCAACACGCGGATGTGCCGACCTTAATGGTGGGTGCTGAAGAGCAAAATGAGGTGATGTACCGTGTGAGCGTTCATGGTCAAGTGGACTTCTATACTGTTGCCGACGGTAGCTTACTTTCTAGCTTTACCCCGACGTTACCTGCGGGTGTTACCGTCACCAGCGCCGCCGTTGCTGTACCGAGCGAACAACGTTTTGCGCTGGGATTAAGTAATGGTCAGGTCATAGTGGCGGGCCTAGAGTTTGGTTTAACGTACCCCAATAACAAACGTTTAATCACACCTAAACTGCGTTATCCCGCAGGTGAAACCCCCATTACCGTCGATGAGACGGGCAGCGCGATTCATAAGCTGACCTTCACTTATAGCTCAGACAAAATGAGTTTTGCTTATCAAGATGAAAGTGGTGTTTGGCGCCTCACTCGTCTCGAAGGGCAAGAGAACATGATGACTGAAGAAGTGGAGTGGGTTTCTACGACGTCACAAATTCAAGATGCGCCGAAGAAAGTCTCCCACGAGCTGATGACGCCCGATCAACGTCAATTGATGTTGCAAACTGGCAATAAAATTTTCGTGTACGACATCCGTGATACTGACAGCTTAGATCTGCTGCAGGTGATTGATGTTGAACGGGCTAAGGCACAAGTCAATAACGTGGCTTTGCTGGCGGGAGCGAGTTCATTACTGGTCAGTTATGACACAGGTATTGTGGCGCAGTACTTCCAAGTTAATGGTGAAAAAGGGCGTTTATATCAAGAGATTCGTCAGTTTGATGACTTACCGCCCATCAGCTCGATTACCTCTGAATTCTATCGTAAGAGTTTCGCGACTGTGAGCCCTGAGGGTGAGCTAACACTACTCTATACCACGAGTCATCGTGAACTGTTTGATGCAAAGTTTGACCTTAAAAACCCCGGTAAAATGGGCTTTACCCCACGCTCAAATGGCATAGTCGTTGAGGCGGACAAAAAGCTGCATATCTTCAGTGTGGAAAACTCCCACCCAGAAGTGTCATGGAGCGCTATGTGGGACAAGGTGTGGTATGAAGGTTATCCAGAGCCTAAATATGTATGGCAATCGACCTCAGGTTCTGACGATTTCGAAGCTAAGTTGAGCTTAATGCCATTGGCCTACGGCACAATGAAAGCGGCATTTTATGCCATGTTATTTGCCGTGCCTTTATCCGTTGCTGGTGCGATTTACACTGCTTACTTTATGTCGCCTAAGGTGCGCGGTTTCGTGAAACCGACCATTGAAATCATGGAAGCATTACCAACGGTGATTTTAGGCTTCTTGGCGGGTCTGTGGTTAGCGCCACTGATTGAAGAACATCTCCCCGGCATTTTAATTCTACTGATCTTATTGCCGACCTCGATACTCACATCTGCCTATGGCTGGAGTAGGTTGCCGGGTAAGTGGAAACAACGTTTACCCGAAGTGTACCAAGAGCTGATGTTAATCCCTGTGGTCTGTTTCGTGGGGTGGTTCTCTTTTGCGGTTAGCCCTATCATCGAAGTGGCGCTGTTTGATGGTAATACCCGTCAATTCATCACTAACGAACTGGGGATCACCTTCGACCAACGTAACGCGCTGGTGGTCGGTATTGCCATGGGCTTTGCGGTGATCCCAACGATTTTCTCCATCGCTGAAGATGCCATTTTCTCTGTACCGCGTCATTTATCTAACGGCAGCTTAGCCTTAGGTGCGACGCCTTGGCAGACATTGACACGCGTGGTGTTGTTAACCGCCAGTCCGGGTATTTTCTCGGCCATTATGATGGGCCTTGGCCGTGCCGTTGGCGAGACCATGATCGTACTGATGGCCACAGGTAACACTGCCATCATGGAATGGAGTGTGTTCGAAGGGATGCGAACCTTGGCGGCAAACATTGCGGTTGAAATGCCTGAATCGGCTATCGGTAGTTCGCATTACCGTGTGCTCTTCCTTGCTGCGTTCGTACTATTCATCTTTACATTCTTCTTTAACACCATTGCAGAAGTGGTGAGACAGCGTCTACGTGAACGCTATAGCTCGCTGTAACGGGGATAAGACAATGACATTAAATACTATTTCGCCAGTGACCTTGAGAGGTTTGTGCAATGGGTAAGTGGGTAAAATCAGGCTCGCCATGGATATGGATGACGGGCGGTGCTGTGAGCATCAGTTTGATTGCCGTCTTAGGCTTATTATTGTTAATCGCATGGCGCGGCTTAAGTTACTTTTGGCCTGCAACCGTTTACCAGTGGGAGCTTGAAGATAACACGGGCGTACGTTCGACCTTAATTGGTGAGGTTTACGATAGGGAAGAAGTACCGACTGAGCGTTTGATTGCTGCTGGCCATGTGTTTAAGCAACATCCGGGCGAGTTTGTGACCCGTTACTTAGTGAAAACCGGTAACCGTGAATTTGTGGGTTTGGATTTCCGCTGGATATTAGGTACGGACATTGTTAGTCGTTCTGTGCCAAGCGAGGTTGCACTGATTGAGCGGGCTAAAAACGGTAACTTCTACGGTTATCCGATAGCCGTGATTGAAAATGGCAAGCGTCTCGATTTAGTGAATGATGCGATTGAATCCTCCTTAATGGAGCACATCGAACGCGCTGTGGCCTTATCGGACAAAGCAGTTGATTTGCAGAAGCAAGATATTGGCTTGATTAACTACGCCATTGAAAAATTGCGTTTGCAGGAGCGTCGTTTCGAGCTGGATGGGGAACTGACCGACAGTATTAAAGCTGAGTTGGTCGCCAAGAGAGCTCAACTGCAAGAAGATTACTTAGTGCTTGAAAAAGCGTTATTTGCCCTGCGTGATGATGCGGCGCGTGACTCGGTTATCGTCCGAGATATGCGCGGCGAAGAAGTTGAACTGAAGCTTGATACCGTTCTCGATGTGACCTATGTGAATCACTTAGGACTCATAGGCAAAATTGGTAAGTGGTTTGTCGGTATTGGACGCTTTATGAGTGACGATCCGCGTGAAGCCAACACTGAGGGCGGCGTGTTCCCCGCGATTTTCGGCACTGTATTTATGGTGATGTTGATGGCGGTTATCGTGACGCCATTTGGCGTGGTCGCGGCGGTTTATCTACATGAATATGCTAAGAAAGGCCCTATTACTAAGATGATCCGCATTGCGGTAATCAATTTAGCGGGTGTGCCCTCGATTGTGTATGGTGTATTCGGTTTAGGTTTCTTCGTGTACATGATGGGCGGTTCCATCGACCAATTGTTTTACGCTGAAGCTTTGCCTGCTCCTACCTTTGGTTCACCAGGGGTGATTTGGTCGGCATTAACCCTCGCGATTTTGACGCTGCCAGTGGTTATTGTGTCGACTGAAGAAGGGTTAAGTCGTATTCCAAGCGCGGTGCGTCAAGGTAGTTTGGCATTGGGCGCAACTAAGGCTGAAACCCTGTGGCGGATTGTGATCCCGATGGCGAGTCCAGCGATCATGACGGGTTTGATTTTAGCGGTCGCTCGTGCTGCTGGTGAAGTGGCACCGCTGATGTTGGTGGGTGTCGTTAAATTAGCGCCAACATTACCACTGGACTTTAACTTCCCGTTTGTGCATTTAGAACGTAAGTTTATGCACTTAGGGTTCCATATATATGATGTGGGCTTCCAGAGTCCTAACGTTGAAGCGGCACGTCCTCTGGTGTATGCGACCTCTTTCTTGCTGGTGTCTGTGATTGTGGCACTCAACTTGACGGCCATTAGCGTGCGTAACCACTTACGTGAAAAATATCGTTCGCTTGAGCACTAATCAGCGATTATCCTGAAAGTATTAGGACTAAATATGATTTCTATAGATTCGACAGCAATGAAAACCAATAACTTTGATTTAGCTAACTTAAGCCAGAACGACACCGCGCTGGAGATCCGTAACTTAGATTTGCGCTATGGCGATAAGCAAGCGCTGTTTAATGTATCGATGAAGATCCCCAAGAAGCAAGTCACTGCCTTTATCGGCCCCAGTGGTTGTGGTAAATCGACACTATTGCGCTGTATTAACCGCATGAATGACTTAGTTGATAATTGTCATATTGGCGGCGAGATCTTGCTGCACGGCCAGAATATTTACGACAAGAAAATCGACGTCGCGGCTCTGCGCCGTAATGTCGGTATGGTGTTCCAACGCCCAAATCCTTTCCCTAAGTCGATTTACGAAAACGTTGTTTATGGCTTGAGATTGCAAGGGCTGAATAACCGTCGTGAACTCGACGAAGCGGCTGAGCGTTCATTGCGCGGCGCGGCGATTTGGGACGAAGTTAAAGACAGATTGCACGATAACGCCTTTGGTTTATCTGGCGGTCAACAGCAACGACTGGTGATTGCCCGTGCGATAGCCATTGAGCCAGAAGTGTTATTACTCGACGAACCAACATCGGCACTCGATCCGATTTCGACGCTGACGATTGAAGAGTTAATCACTGAGCTTAAGACGAAATACACTGTGGTTATCGTGACTCACAACATGCAACAGGCGGCGCGAGTATCGGATCAAACGGCCTTTATGTATATGGGTGAATTAGTTGAATATGCTGATACTAATACGATTTTCACCACGCCGAAAAAACGTAAGACTGAAGATTACATCACAGGACGTTACGGTTAATCGCTTGAGTATCGGATAAGGCCACCACGGCTTGGTATGGGTCAACAGTTAAGTAACAGGTTGGAACGCAATGGAAAACATGAATTTAAGTAAGCACATTTCGGGTCAGTTCACCGCTGAGCTGGATGATATCCGTAATCGAGTGCTCGCCATGGGTGGCTTGGTTGAACGTCAGCTAGAGCAAGCGATTGATGCCTTAAGTGCCCTCGATGCCGAGTTAGCCCAGCGGGTGATTGCAGGCGATCATAAGGTCAATGCGATGGAAGTTTCCATTGACGAAGAATGCACACGTATTATTGCTAAGCGTCAACCTGCGGCCAGCGATTTACGCTTGATTATCGCTATTTCAAAAACCATCGCAGATCTTGAGCGTATTGGTGATGCCTGTGTGCGGATTGCAAAAGCGGCATTAGATAAACGTTTGAATAATCAGCAGCCTTTGTTAGTTAGCATTGAAAATATGGGGCGTCATGCGACTCGGATGTTACATGCGACTTTAGATGCCTTGGCCCGTATGGATGCCGATACCGCGTTAGAGCTGCATAAAGAAGATGCTAAGCTTGACCGTGAATATGAAGGCATCATTCGCCAGTTAATGACCTATATGATGGAAGATCCGCGTTCAATCCCAGACATACTCGACGTATTATGGGCAGCACGCGCAGTTGAGCGTGTCGGCGACCGCTGCAAAAATATTTGTGAATACATCATCTACTACGTGAAAGGCAAAGACGTTCGCCATACTTCCTACGAAGATATGGAAAAGGACATGAAAGGCTAACACACGCATTAATCTGCAGTTTTAATGCCTGAATAAAACGCTCCGCAGTCTCTGTGGAGCGTTTTGCTTTTAGGGCTTTTAAATGCGGTTTAATAAATGCCGACTACTTTTATAGACTGATTTGACAGGACTAATAGCAATGATGAGTCAATTCAATTTGGTAAAAACGCATTGGAAAATTCTGCAGGCTAGTATAGCTGAGTGAGCTGTAATTTTAGTTGCTAGGCGTTGGCTGGTATCCACACATATAGGCTTGCCATGGTACTTACTCACCGACACGGTGAATAGAAACCTAGGGTTTCTGAGTTTATGAACGAGAGCCATGGACGGCGAACTGGCTGTTAAATAGGGATGTTGTTCAAGTCCGTCCTTGGATGCTCGACCGCCCCGTCCATGGGGCGGACGGTCGTCTCGCTAATCACCATGGCTCACCTTTTGTGCATTCGTGTAATCTGTAGATTTAAAAGACATACGCAACACACTTTTGGACATTTTTGAGTTAAAGCCTTAACTCGAACTCGTCAGTTCCGGATTAAAATTTCTATGGATAACGCCTCGCTAACGGGTGCTAAATTGTTTGCTAAAATTAGCGCAAGCCAACTGTTTTGCGTCCATTTTAAGCGACTTGTTATAAGCCATTTGCCACTTTAAGGTAGGACTTAGTACCAATACCAACCTGTGCCCAAACTTTACGTTTGTGATCGCCAAGGTTATCGTATTGTTCGTCCATGTCCCAGAGAGTAACTATTTGTTCAGGGAAAATATACTCCGACTCATTAAACGAGTGACTCTCCGATTCATTAGCGGAAATTGCATTAAACAAAGTTATACCTTCAACATCAAATGCGTCGATACCACCAAACATAAGTTGGTAATTATCGTTTTGAGATACACCGATAAAGTCTACTAAATCGTTTTCAAATTCAATTTGAAGGCAACTATCAAAATAGAAATCGCTAGCCCCATCGGACAAAGTAAAAAAAGCAGCGAATAGCACTTTGACTTGTTTTCTAGACATTCCAAGTTTGATGGGCCCAATTCCATCATGAGGCTTAATTAAAAACTCCATACCTTCCTATGGCTTATAACGCCTAAAACACTAGCTTGGTGAAGTTGGCGGCTTTTTGGGAACAAAAAAGGTGACTGCTTTACCAAGTCCGAGTGCTTTGACTTGTTATGAGCTTGACTAACGCACACGAATATTGTCTAGCTCTGATTTATAAAGTTCTTTGCCATTTTCTATTAGTGACAGCTCAATACTCAAATCGGATAAACCCTCCTCAGAGGTGTAGATTGGTGCAACTACACTCCATTCTCTTGGGCTACTATTTTTTACTTCTACGATGTCTAGTTTCAGGTTGTCTGGATACGAAACCAGCTGATAACCGTATTCTAAAATCGCCTCACAAATTTCATTTGAAGACATACGAGATCCGTTGGTAAACCGCTCTAATTCATCATAATTTTCACTTAATAGAAGTGAGTAGATATGTCTAATAGTTTGCTCAATCATGCTTACTGATGGCTCATAACGTCTTAGTATTTATGCGCTGTGCTGTTTGCAGGGCATAAATCGCTTGTTGGACTTGGCCGCTGCCACATCCGAGTCAATTGGTAAAATGATGCTATAGGAATTTGCTTTTTTGCGGTAGCAGTTTTTTATACAGTTTGATGGGTAATCACTTGATATCGTTTTAGCTTTATTATTTCTCTCGCTTATTTTTTGCTGATGAATTGTGATCTAATGACTCAAAATTCTAAGGAATACGCCATCCCCTCGGAGTTGCCGCAGGGCGAATAGAGCTCTTGATTTAATAAAGAGTGCGTGAGTTCGGTCATGGATGACCGACTAGCTTTAGCTGGTGCAGGGACGCATCCTTCGGAAGCGATAGCAATTTGGGCTATGAGCACAAGGGGCTTTCAACTCCGTTAGGGGCGTCTTGGAGCATCCAAGGAGGATATGACGAGCAGTCCTCCTTGGTCGGGTGTGGGGTGAAGCCCCACGACTTTGACTTTGATTAAAAAATTCAAATGAAGTTTTTAACTTCGCTTATCCCGTGCAGGCGGGCAGATATTCTGATAACTCAAGCAGGTTATAATCTGGGTCGCGGATATAGACAGAGTTTATCCGGCCTGTGGCGCCGGTTCGTAGCACTGGGCCTTCAATGATTTCAATCTGAAGTGCGTTTAAATGGGCGATCACTTCTTCTATGTTGTGGCTGACCACAAAACACAGATCGGCACTGCCGGGTGTGGCTGCTGCGGCTTTAGGTTCAAATTCTGCGCCCGCTTGGTGCAAGTTAATCTTTTGGTCGCCAAAACTTAACGCAATACGCTGATTGCCAAATACCACTTTCTTCATCCCGAGCACGGTTTGATAAAATTCGACGCTGATAGCGATGTCTTTTACGGTTAAGACCAAATGATCTAAGCGGGTTACGCGCATTTTACTTTCCTTAGAATGGCTCAGAGTGGGCCCTGAATTTGAACGCTGTCTCTATGCTTGAGACTATTACTGCCAGATACCTTACATCATGTGCTGGTGCAAAAGTGACTCTGTGGTAGCATTTGTGGCGTTTTTTTACGTAAATATTTTGTGCCTTCTGTATCCCTATGACTTAATGAGAGTGTGATGAAAAAAACCTTAGCCCGCGGCTTAATGAATCTATTACCTATGGCCTTGAGTTTGTGGCTGTTTTGGTCGTTGTTTGTATCGTTAGATGGTTTGGGAATTGTAATTTTAGAGTTGGTAGGGATTAACCAACACTTTGTCGGCGCGGGATTTATGCTGGTGGTGGCATTAGTTTTTGCCGTGGGCCTGCTGTTTTCGGTCAGCCCGATTGTGTGGCTTTATGGTTGGCTTGAGCGCCAGTTGATGCGTTTCCCATTGTTTAAATCAGTTTATGGCAGTATCCGTGATATCGCCTCTTTGATGAATCGTGACGGTAAGCCAACAAGCCAAAAGACAGTGTTAGTGAAACAGGCGAATGGCAGTTTTGTGGTGGGATTTATCATGACAGATACGCCGCCGCAGCCCTTGTTAGATGCGTTGCCTGAGGGCGATTGGGTGCCTGTGTTGTTCCAATTGAGCTATCAAATGGCGGGCGTGACGAGCTTAGTTAAGCGGGATGATTTAATTATGGTTGATTGGTCGTTTGAGGAGGCGATGCGCTTCAATTTAACTGCTGGTATCTCGCAGTCACCGACTAAGTAATCTGATGAAGGTTTGTGCGTTTTAGCGTTTAAAATTAAATTTGATGATTTTTGTGGTATAATTTTTTGGCGACCAATATGGTCGCCATTTTTTATGCTGAATATTCTAGTAATATATTTGTTTTATGCTAAAGGTGGACGTTAGCTGCCTTAGTGGTGTTAATTCTGTTTATCCATCAATCATTGGCTTAAAAAAGTCGAGTGTTGTTAATCCCGTTGTTCAGATCCTGTCGCGTTTAGCCATAGCGAGTCGTTGCCATGATCTTTGGGATTTCCCCCATACTGGTCATAGATGAGCCACGCAGTATTAACCAAATTTTAAGTATAAGTTTTGTCCTATCTCGCCGTTGGTATGTTGAGATATTTGGAGTGTGAACCCGCTAGAAATAGGGAGAGTCAATGTCAATCAAGTCTAGTATTAATCCGCCGGTATTTTATTCGTCGGTCTTTTTCATCATCTTGATGGTGATGATTTGCGCAGTATGGCCCACAGAGGCAAACACCTTTTTTAGATCAATGCAGTCATGGATAGAAATGAAAGCCGGTTGGCTTTACATTCTAAGTGTGGCGTTTTTCCTGATTTTTATCATATTTGTCATGGTCAGTCGCTTCGGCGATATCAAACTAGGACCAGATCATTCAGTGCCTGACTACAGCTATAAAAGCTGGATCGCCATGTTGTTTTCGGCGGGTATGGGCATAGGTTTGATGTTTTTTGGGGTAGCCGAACCTGTGATGCACTATCTGGCGCCGCCGGATGCAACTCCAGAGAGTCTTATTGCCGCAAAAGAGGCAATGAAGATCACTTTCTTCCATTGGGGACTGCATGCTTGGGCGATTTACGCTGTGGTGGCATTGAGTCTGGCCTATTTCTCTTATCGACATAAGTTACCGTTATTGCCGCGAAGTGCGCTTTATCCCTTAATTGGTGAACGCATTTATGGTCCTATTGGCCATACAGTGGATACCTTTGCTGTGCTTGGCACTATGTTTGGGGTGGCGACCTCACTGGGCTTTGGGGTGTTGCAGGTCAATTCTGGGTTGAGTTATTTATTCGAAGGCTTACCCAATAATGCTGTAGTGCAGGTGTGTTTGATTATTGGCATTACCTTGCTCGCGACCCTGTCGGTATTTTCTGGTCTCGATAAAGGCGTGAAGCGCTTAAGCGAACTCAATCTGGGTCTCGCGATTATTTTATTGCTTATCGTCTTGATCCTTGGCCCTACGGTTATGCTGTTGCAGGCTTTTGTGCAGAATACCGGTAGTTACTTAAGTGATTTAGTGGGCAAAACCTTTAACTTGTACGCTTATGAACATAAGGAAGATTGGCTCGGAGGCTGGACCTTGCTCTATTGGGGCTGGTGGATTTCCTGGTCTCCTTTTGTCGGTACCTTTATTGCACGTGTGAGTCGCGGTCGTACCATCCGTGAGTTTTTGATTGGTGTGTTATTTGTGCCATCGGCGCTGACCTTTCTGTGGATGACGGTATTTGGTAATTCGGCGATTGATTCGATTATGAATCACGGCGCGACCTATCTTGCCGAGGCGGTGAATACCGATGTGTCAGTGGCCTTGTTTGTGTTTTTCGAGCACATGCCGTTTCCTACGTTACTTTCCGGGATTGCGATTTGTTTAGTCGTCACTTTCTTTGTGACCTCGTCTGATTCGGGATCCTTAGTGATTGATAATCTAACCTCGGGTGGTGATAACAATGCCCCCGTATGGCAGAGGATCTTTTGGGCACTGTTGCAAGGGGTTGTGGCTTCGGTATTGTTGTTAGCGGGTGGGTTACAGGCGCTGCAAACGGCGGCAATCGCCAGTGCCATGCCGTTCTTAGTGGTGATGCTATTCATGTGTCTGGGCCTATTTAAAGCCCTGAAAAATGATTGGCTTAAGATTAATAGCGTGCAGTTACACAATACCAGTGTGCAATACGCCAAAACTAATATGAGCTGGGAAGAGCGTATTGGGGTTTTAGTCTCGCATCCTACCCATGAAGAAGCGCAAGTGTTCTTGAATAATGTGGCTACGCCAGCTTTATCTAAGGTGTGTCAACACTTTATGGCTAAAGGCATAGTGGCCGATCTTGAATACTTAGATGGCCGCGTGCGATTAGTGATCAGCAATGAGGTGAATTTGCCCTTTGTTTACGGTGTACGAACGCGTTGTTTTGACATCACTAACCCAATAGGGACTGAAATCGAGCAGGGCAATACCTTGTATTACCGCGCCGAAGTGTACCTTGAACAAGGTGGTCAGCATTACGATGTGATGGGTTATACCGAAGAGCAAATCCTCGCGGATGTGGTGACTCAGTATGAAAAATACTTACATTATTTGCATCTGTCGAATGCCGATCATGCCCACGTAAGCTAAGTAACGTAAGTTAAGTAAACTAAGCCAGTAACCTAGGTCGGCTTAACCATTTACGTCTACAAATCGCGCACCATTAACCCGCAAAGTGCGGGAGATATTGCCCCAAGTGATAACTCGGATTATCCTTGGGGCAATTTTTTTAGGGTTTGTTTTAGGGATTACACTATGTCATCAGTGCCAGGCCAGAGTAAGTTAGATAAAGTATTAGCCGATGCGCGGGAGTACAAAGCTAAGCGTGAGAGCGGTTACCGTGAACAAGCGTTAAAACTCTATCCTTGGGTGTGTGGCCGCTGTACACGCGAATTTACCCCAAAAAACTTAAGTGAACTGACTGTGCATCATAGGGATCATAACCACGATAACAACCCGTCAGACGGTTCAAACTGGGAATTATTATGTCTTTATTGCCATGACAACGAACATTCTCGCTTTGAAGAATTGATCCGTTACGGTAGCACCACAGAAACCAAGCAAGCGGCGGCGACCTACAATCCCTTTGCTGACTTGAAATCAATGCTGAAAAAATAGTCTTGTAGGCTGTTAGCAGGATGAGCTTGCGCAGAGGGTGGCGTTAGCGGATGGGGTTTAGTCTTTGTCGGTTAAACGCGCTTCGGCAGCTAACCATTTATCACGACTTAAAATATGCTGGTTTTCACTGCCTTCAAATAACGTTTTACGGGCGGGAAGTTGCTGACAAATGGCTGCTTGTTGTGCTTCGCTGCTCGTACGCCAACTGACGATTTCATCGATATGTCGAAAGCAGCCCATGCAGTAGTCTTCGTTATTTAAACCGCAGCGTGCGACGCAAGGTGAAAGCATAGGTGTCCTCTGGAGCCTTATGGCTAGTTAACCGAGTCTTCTCAGTTGCCGATATGATTGAGTGTTTAAAGGCCGCGATACTAACATTTTTTCGCATAAAGTCATCCGTAGGGCAGATTTGCTCAGCCTAATACGAGACAAGTATTTTTTACACTGGGCATGACGTGAACCAAGATAATCTGCAGCAACAATTCACTTACTCACAGCAATTTAGCAAGCTTAATCAGTTGCTTGAAAAGAGTGCTGCCCTGTGGCTAGTGCGTGCATTTGAAGTGAACGCTTTGCCTTGGGCACAGGATTTTCCGCAGTTGGCCGAAGCTGTGTGGGCGCTGGCTGACGATGAGCTTGATGGACTCGATGCCGAACAATCTTTGCTGGTCAAGGCACTGTCACCGGCATTAAGCCAAGATCTTAGGGCATTAGGCCAAGATTGGGACTTGTCATTACTTACCGCAGCCATTGCTGATATTGCGATTACCGATACCACAAAGGTAGATACAGCGCAGGACCGCGGTTTGTCCTTTGATGATGAAGCGCACTTTAGTGCTCACATTAAAGGCCGAAAATGGCAGCAAATTACCGCCTTTGTGCAGCATTTACCCCAGCTTAATTTACCTGTGCTGGAATGGTGTGCGGGTAAAGGGCATTTGGGCCGCTTGATTGCTAAAGCCCGCGGCGCCGATGTGCTGAGTTTAGAGTGGCAGGCGCCGCTGTGTGAAGCAGGACAGGCCTTTGCTGATAAGTGGCAGTTATCGCAGACCTTTATTTGCGCCGATGCCTTTGCTATTGGTGCAGAACATGCTGTGACAAACACATCTACAACTACAGTTGAAGCACAAGCTGAACATGCCTCAAATGCCAATCCGTTAACTGCACGGCAGCAAGCGGTTGCTTTGCATGCCTGCGGAGATTTGCATGTTCGGCTGTTAACATTGGCGGCCGAGGCGGGCACGCAGGCATTGGCGATTTCTCCTTGTTGCTATCATTTAATTCAAGCGAGCCATTATCAGCCGTTATCGGCTCTTGCTCAGCAGAGCAGCCTAAAGCTCAGTCGCCATGATTTACAGTTACCGCTGCAGCAGAGTGTGATAGCTAATCCCAAACAGCAGGCGCTACGCCATCAAGAAATCGCGTGGCGCTTAGGCTTTGATGCACTGCAACGTGAATGTCGACAAATCGACGAATATTTGCCTTTACCCTCGTTAAAACAGAGCCAGTTGAGCGGCAGTTTTACGGATTTTTGCCTGTGGGCGGCCGAGACTAAGGCCGTTAATCTTGCAAAAAACAGGGATTTTGAAGCTTGGCTTGACGTTGGGCGACAAAGACAACAATTAACTCGCCGTATTGATTTAGTCGCGCATTTATTCCGCAGCGCACTGGAGCAGTGGCTGATCTTAGATCGCGCTTGTTTTTTGCAGGAACAAGGATATGGTGTTTGCGTGGGTGAATTTTGTCCAAACAGCGTCACACCAAGAAATACGCTGATTTTAGCGCAAAAAATGGCGGTATAATTTTGCGCGTCTAAAAATATGCTGTACTGTGATGTTTTTTATGAATTATTTCTATATTAGCGCATTTAAGTTTAGTGATAGTGAATTCAGGGCCGTCGTGTTTGGAACCTGCGCTGTGAGACAAGTCTTACACTCAAGATGGTTTTTTATTGAATCATCGGGCTTTTCTTGTTCAAATGTCGCATTAATGACGAATAACAACTGAAAGCTGACCTGCTGGTCAGTCATTCTAGTGAGCGAATAAAACAGTTTCATGAAATATTCCCGCGTATTTATTAATAGCCTGGCCTATGAACTGGCGCCTGTTGTGGTTTCCAGTAGTGAGCTAGAGTCTCGTCTTGCTCCTTTGTATCAAAAGTTCCGTATTCCTATGGGACAGCTTGCCGCATTGACTGGGATTACCGAACGCCGCTGGTGGCCAAAAGGACATCAATTGTCCGACGGTGCGATTAAAGCTGCCCGTAAAGCCATGGTTGAAACTGGGATTGATGTCGCCGATTTAGGTGCTGTTGTCTATACCGGCGTGTGCCGAGACCAACATGAGCCCGCGACCGCGTGTCGTATTGCTGCCGAATTGGGGGTGTCAAAAGACACTGCGATTTACGATATCAGCAATGCTTGCCTTGGGGTGTTATCGGGCATTTTAGATATCGCAAACCGTATTGAGTTGGGTCAAATCAAGGCGGGTATGGTGGTGTCCTGTGAGTCGGCGCGGGATATTGTCGATGTCACTATCGATAACATGCTGGCCGATCCGACCATGCAGAATTTTGCCCAGTCACTGGCGACCTTAACCGGTGGTTCTGGTGCCGTGGCGGTGATCCTTACCGACGGCAGCTTGCCGCTGACAAATGTGCGTCAGCATCAATTGCTGGGTGCATCGCACTTATCGGCGCCTGAGCATCACCAGTTGTGTCAATGGGGTCTGCAGGAAGTGGGGCACAATCTGTACCGCGAGTTTATGCGTACCGATGCCGTTACCTTGCTTAAAGAAGGCGTTGAATTGGCGAAGCACACTTGGGAGCATTTCCTTGAGCAGCGTAATTGGCTGGTTGAGCAAGTGGACAAAGTGATTTGCCATCAAGTAGGCGCTTCAAATCGTAAGCAAGTACTGAGTGCGCTCAATATTCCCCCCGAAAAAGAATTTCCAACGTATCAGCTACTGGGCAATATGGGCACAGTGTCGTTACCTGTGACCGCTGCGATGGCGCACGATCAAGGCTTTTTACAAGCGGGCGATCAAGTGAGCTTTTTAGGCATAGGCAGTGGATTGAATTGCATGATGTTAGGTATTAAGTGGTAGGGTGCATTGCACCTTTTCACGCCTTTGCTTGATGGCTGGAATACATTCGAGTCAACCCAGTAAGTCCATGATTCAGTTGATAGCTCAGTCTTTAGTTCAGTCGATAAGCTAAGCCAGCTGTACATAACCCGTTATTCGCTCTCATAAAGAATCAAGATAGGAAGCGTCATGTTAGACACTCTGTTGCCTTTTAAACGTCATTTTCTTAGCCGTAATGGCAACAAGCTACATTATATCAACGAGGGTCAAGGCGAGCCTGTGGTGATGGTTCACGGTAATCCTAGCTGGTCGTTTTACTACCGCAATCTTGTTAGCGCCTTAAAAGACACTCACCAATGCATAGTGCCGGATCATATCGGCTGTGGCCTGTCGGATAAGCCAGACGACAGTGGTTATGACTATACCCTTAAGAACCGTATCGACGATCTCGAAGCCCTGCTCGATAGCCTGAATGTGAAAGAAAACATTACCTTAGTCGTACACGATTGGGGTGGCATGATAGGTATGGGTTATGCGGCGCGTTATCCTGAGCGCATTAAACGCCTAGTGATATTGAACACGGGCGCTTTCCATTTGCCCGAGACTAAACCGTTTCCTTGGCCGCTGTGGATCTGTCGTAATACCCTGCTAGGCACAGTGTTGGTACGCGGTTTCAATGCCTTTTCGTCTATTGCTTCCTATGTGGGAGTTAAGCGTCAGCCGATGTCGAAATACATTCGTGAGGCGTATGTCGCGCCGTTTAACTCTTGGGCCAATCGCATTTCGACGCTGCGTTTTGTGCAGGATATTCCACTGCGTGAAGGCGATAGAAATTATCAATTAGTCTCTGATATTGCTGCGAGTTTACCTAAATTTGCTAAAGTGCCGACCCTGATTTGCTGGGGCCTCAAGGACTTTGTATTCGATAAGCACTTTTTAGCAAAATGGCGTCAGCACATGCCCCATGCGACAGTGCACGAATTTGCCGATTGTGGTCACTACATTTTGGAAGATGCCAGCGATGAAGTGATTGCCCATATCAAAGATTTTATGGCTGACGACCACGTAGAAGCGGCGCAGTCCGAACAGGCCGCAGGTTAATGTCGACCTTGCTTGAGACTGAAGTTGCTCCTTTAGTGACGCAGTTGGAAAAGTCACTTTTAAGTGGCACTTCTGCGTCAGCAACAATCAATGATGCCAATATTTGTCGTCATCTCAAGCAAGCCGCCCATGCCATTCCCCATCATCTTGCTGTAGCAGTACAAAGCGCTCAGGGCGCTTCTGTGGCGAATTTGCGTTACAGCGAGTTGGACTTCCTTAATCTGGATAGACAAAGCGATGCGATAGCTTTTGCGCTTAACGCCCATGGCATTGAGCGCGGCATGAAGGCTGTGCTTATGGTCACGCCGAGTTTGGATTTTTTTGCACTTACTTTTGCGCTGTTTAAAGCGGGGATTATTCCTATCTTAGTTGATCCCGGCATGGGGATCCGCAATCTTAAACAGTGTTTTGCTGAAGCCGCACCCGATGCCTTTATCGGTATTCCCAAGGCTCATATTGCTAGACGTCTATTTGGTTGGGGAAAGGGCAGTATTAAGTCATTACTCAATGTTGATGACGGCAAAACAGGCTTAGCGGCAAAGTTAATCCGTATCGGTACTGGTGCGATAAGTTTATCGACTCTGCTGCAAAGCACCTCAGTGCAATCTTCTGCTCCAAAGTCTGAATATCCCATGGTGATGCTTAAATCTGATGAGATAGCGGCGATTTTATTTACCAGTGGCAGCACTGGCACGCCTAAGGGGGTGGTGTATAGCCATGGTATGTTTGAGGCACAAATTCAAGCGCTAAAAAACGATTATGGCATTTGCCATGGCGAGCGCGATTTAGCCACTTTTCCGCTGTTTTCACTCTTTGGCCCCGCACTTGGCATGGCGTCTATCGTTCCAGAAATGGATGCCAGCAAACCGATTACTGCTAATCCTGAATTTCTATTTGCCGCGATTGAGAAATATCAATGCAGCAACATCTTTGTTAATCCCGCCTTGCTTGAACGTTTAGGCCGCGCAGGTGAACAAAAACAGCATAAATTGCCTAGCGTGCAGCGGGTCATTTCTGCGGGTGCGCCAGCCACCATTGCTTCCATCGCCCGATTTAGCAAGATGCTGAGCCAAGGCGTGCCGATTTTAAATTCCTACGGTGCGACCGAATCTTTACCTATTAGTATGATTGCCAGCGATGCGTTATTTGCCACGACTAACATCACAGATAACGGCGGTGGTATCTGTGTCGGTCGCGCTATCGATGGCGTGACGATTCGCATTATTGCTATCAGCGAAGAGGTTATTCCCGAGTGGGATGATGCCTTACAGCTGAATAACGGTGAAATCGGCGAGATAGTCGTGCAGGGGCCTATGGTGAGTCAGTCCTATTATCTAAACAATAGTCAGCACGCTAGCCAAAACGAAAGCCAAGGCAAACGCGCGACTGCGGCGGCCAAGATTTGGGATTCGGCAACCAATACCGTTAGACACCGCATGGGCGATTTGGGGTATCTTGATGATCAAGGTCTTCTGTGGATGTGTGGTCGTAAGGCCCACAGAGTCGACACCACTCTTAACGGATTGTTTGCTAAACGTTATTATTCCATTCCCTGCGAGCGCATTTTTAATACGCATCCCAATGTGAAGCGCTCCGCTTTAGTGGGAGTGAAAGTGGCGAACGAGATAGAGCCGTTAATTTGTATCGAACTCGACCAGTCATTGGTGTGCAATAAGAGTCAGCAGTTGTACCAAGATTTGATCGCCATTGCCGAGCAATTTACGCAGACTCAGGGCATAAGGCGGTTTCTTATTCATCCAGATTTCCCTGTGGATGTGCGGCATAATGCCAAGATTTTTAGAGAAAAATTAGCCGTTTGGGCACAATCACAAACGAAAGGTTGATTTAAAACTCCACGGCTTTTTCCTGCATTTTTTACGTTATATTCTGTGTTCATTTGAACAAACTCGCTTATTTTTAAGCCCTTGTGCTTATTTTAAACTTATTACACCGACTTTAAGTTCATGTAAATGTGCTGAAATGGATACCCTTAATGACGAAAGACCCAATCAAGAGCACGACGCTTGCCCAATTTGATGCGGCTGAACAAATGGCACTCGCGCAGCTCGCGCTTAAGGTGCGACACGCCTTTGTCACGGGGGCGGGGGGATTTTTAGGTAAAGCGATTTGCCTGAGATTGTTAGCCGCGGGCATTAAAGTCACAGGTTTTGCGCGTGGGCATTATCCCGAACTTGAAGCACTGGGCGTAGTCATGCTGCAAGGGGATTTAGTCAATAAAGATCTGCTGCAACAGGCGATGCAAGGCTGCGATATTGTATTTCATGTGGCGTCTAAAGCGGGTGTTTGGGGGGACAGAGACAGCTATTTTTGTCCGAATGTGAAAGGCGCTGCCAATGTGATTGCCGCTTGTAAGGCATTAAAAATAGATAAGTTAGTCTACACCAGTACCCCGAGTGTGACCTTTGCAGGGCAGGATGAATCGGGTATTGATGAGTCTACTCCCTATGCTACAAGATTCCTGAATCATTATGCCCACTCTAAAGCCATCGCTGAAAAGATGATGCTCGATGCCAATCAAGTGGGTGACATGCCACTTGAAAATCCTGATGTGACCCAAGTATCTAGCCAAGTGACGACTCAAGCCACTGCACCCTATGCGTTAAAAACCGTCGCACTCAGGCCGCATCTGATATGGGGTCCTGGCGATCCCCATCTAGTGCCTCGGGTATTGTCGCGCGGGCGTTTAGGTAAGCTTAAACTGGTTGGCCGCGAAGATAAGCTAGTCGATACCATCTACATAGATAACGCTGCCTATGCCCATGTGCTGGCGGCGCTGGAACTTTGCCAAGCAAAGCCTAAGTGTCAAGGGAAAGCTTATTTTCTGAGTAATGATGAACCCATCACTATGGCCGAGATGATCAATTTGATTTTGGCCTGCGATGCTTTACCACCAGTGACTAAGCGTGTGCCTCAATCTGTTGCCTATGTAGCAGGCGCAGTATTAGAAAGTGTACATTACCTCCTAAAGAAGCAAGAAGAGCCCATGATGACGCGTTTTGTCGCACGGCAGTTATCCTGCAGCCATTATTTTGATATCAGCGCAGCTAAACGAGATTTAGGTTATCGTGCGCTCGTCTCTATTAATCAAGGGATGGCAAGGCTTAAAGTGTCGCTTTAGTTTTAGATATACTGCCATCATGTTATTGGGGATTTATGAGTTGCGGTGATTGTAAAACGTCAATTTTCAGACAAAAGATTGGTCGCTGCAAACGCTGTATGTGGCAGCTTACGGCTTTATCGGCCATCGGCTGGCCGCTGTGGTGGTGGCTTTATCGTGATGCGCCTAGGGATGTAAACTCGATTGCATTACTGTTTTTCTGCGCGGCTTTTACGGGGTTACTTACTTTGCACCTTATCGTCTTGGCTTACCGTCGCCTCAGAGGGCGAAAGTAAGCCAACCGACTTTCTGTTTGTGTGCTTAAACTGAGTTAGTCGCCATTTTCTCGTGCATCATTTTTTTCATTAATGGCGCAAGGGCAAAGAAGACTAATGCCATCACCACGCCAATTTGCGCCGAGAAGATAAACAGTTGCTCGTATAGCGCCATCGCACTCGGTACGTCACTTATCACGCCGCCTTGGGTATCAATCGCGGCGAGTTTGTTTAATTCGGCGGCTAAGATTTCAGAGTATGAAGTGCCAAGGAACCAAGCACCCATCATCAGGCTGACTACGCGTTTTACCGAAAGCTGAGTCACGGCAGATAAGCCTATGGGCGACAACAATAATTCCCCGATTTCTAATACAAAATAAGCCGCGACTAAGAACCAAATACTCACTAAGCCACTGCTTAGCGGCATCTGGATCCCGAGCACAAGCACCATAAAGGATAAACCCGCGAACAAAATACCGAGTGCAGTTTTAACCGGTTTACTCGGGTCACAATTTTTACGGGCGAGGGCAGGCCACAGCCAAGCGAAGATAGGCGACAAACTGATCACAAAGAAGGCGCCGAGGAAGGTCAATTGTCCGGCACTCCATTCGAGGCCGAACATGTTACGGTCCATCACACGGTCCGAAAATGCTACCCAAGAGCCATAGGTCTGCTCATATAAGCCAAAGAAGACCAAACCCGCAACGATGAAAAGCAGCAAAGCCGACATTTGTTGACGTTCAATCGGATTACAATGTTTCACCATGAACCAGCCAATACCAAGGGCAAGCACTAGTGATACTGAGTGCAAGAACCAAATCACTGGGCTCACTGCGGGTAATAAACTGCTAATCGAAAGTACTAGGGAGTGGGTTTGAATCAACCCCCAGACTATGATTACGCTGCCAATTGCGCTTAAGTAAATCCATTGTTCTGTCGTTATGCCGGCGGTTTTCTTTAAAATCCGCGCAGGATCTCTGGGTTCGGCGAAGCCTTGCAGATGTTTCTTGCCACGAATAAACACCAATAAACCCGCTAACATCCCCAAACCTGCCAAACCAAAACCGTACTTCCAGCCATAGGTTTCACCTAAATAAGCGCAAATTAGCGGGGCTAAGGTGGCGCCTAAGTTGATGCCCGCGTAGAAAATGGTAAAACCAGAATCTCGCTTAGCGGATGATTTAGGATAAAGCTGACCGACTATGGTGGAAATATTGGGTTTTAAAAAGCCCACACCGACAATGATTAAGGCGAGGGATAAATAGAATACTTGCAGCGCTTGTTCATCCCGTTGAATTTCACCTGCAACGATAACCGCTTGATGGCCTTCAAAGGCCATACCTAAGTGGCCGAGCACCAATAAAACACCGCCAAAGATCACCGCTTTGCGCATGCCGATATAGCGGTCGGCCAATAAGCCACCCACTACGGGCATGGCATACACTAAGGCACCGTAAGCACCAATCACGTTGTAACCAAATTCGTCGGTAAACAGATGATATTTAATCAGGTAAAGAAACAGTAATGCTTTCATACCGTAGAAAGAGAAGCGTTCCCACATTTCGGTAAAAAAGCAGACAAATAAGCCTTTAGGATGCCCAAATAGCATTTCAGCTGGGGGCGAGCCTTGTGGGCCCTGCATTGCGTGCGGCGGGTTTTGTTCTATTGACACTTAAGACTCCCAATGCTGGCACTTTATGCGCCGAGCAGCTAATGATTCATTTTATCGTAATGAATTTTATTAATTATTTTTCATTATTTGTGATTATCGCGGCGCTTTTGATCGCTAAAAGACGGCGCTGTTGCAGCAGTTAATCACACTCGGATGATATGGAACAGCCAAGGGTCTTGAAAGTGATGAATATTTTGTATAACTAACATTTTTAGCCGTTCTTTAAGGCTCGCTATAGCAATACTAAGCGGTTAAATTAATTCATTTTCAGTTAAGAAATGAGTGCTAAATAGTGGCCATAATTCAACTGTGGCAGTTTTATCCTAGCGGCTTTAGCCTTGATTTAGCTGTAGTTCGTCGTTTAATGGATAGTGTAAGTTTTATGTTTGATAACGATTTTGTATTATTGGTAGGGTATCTACGCACTTGTTCGAGGCTGCTATCTAAAGGAATGTCACGAATGGGTGGGTTAGATGATTTTCTCAGGGAAGCGCTGTGATTGGGAAGTGAACTTATTCGAAGTATAAGTATAAATAAGCACCATAATCATATTGATTGTAAAAGAATTTTAATCTTGATAGTTGCATTTTTCATATAAGATTTCACAGTTTATATTTCTATAATGAGTTAATGTTTATCTGCTCAACTTTACTGATTTAGATCAGTCGTTATGTGTTACTAAGGAGACTTATGGAGTTTTTTACCACCCTATTTGTGGGTTACCCGCTTTGGGTTTGGTTAATGTTTTTCGGTTTTGTGCTGGCGTTATTAGCCTTTGACCTTGGTGTATTGCACAAGGAGCAGCATGAAATTACCGTGGCTGAAAGTTTAAAACTTTCAGCCTTTTATATCTGTATGGGCTTATTGTTTGGGGCTTGGCTCTGGTGGTACAAGGGGTCAACCGCAGGTATGGAATACCTAACGGGCTATCTGATTGAAAAATCACTGTCTATGGATAACGTATTTGTTATCGCGTTAATCTTCAGTAGCTTAGGTATCCCACGTTTATACCAACATAGAGTGCTCTTCTGGGGCATTATGGGCGTAATAGTGTTGCGCGCCATTATGATCGGTCTTGGGGCTGTGCTTGTTGCCCAGTATCAAGGTGTACTTGTGTTATTTGGACTCTTCTTGATTTTCACTGGCGTGAAAATGCTCTTCTCAAACGATGAGCACGGTGATATCCAAGACAATAAGTTTTATAAATGGTTACGCACTAAGATGCGTTTTACGCCAACGCTGCATAAAGAAAAATTCTGGGTTCGTGGCGAAGATCATCAGTTAATAAAAGGATGGTGGGCGACGCCGTTATTTTTAGCCTTGATCTTAGTGGAAACCGCGGATTTAGTGTTTGCAGTCGACAGTATTCCAGCTATTTTTGCGATTACCCAAGATCCTTTCATCGTCTATACCTCGAATATCTTCGCGATTCTGGGGCTACGTGCTTTGTATTTTGCGTTGGCTGCTATGGTGCACCGTTTCGAATACCTTAAATATGCGCTGTCAGTGGTATTAGTATTTATTGGGGTGAAAGTGGGTTTAGTGTATTTTAACCATGAAGGGTTAGTGGATTTTACTATCCCAACAGCAGTGTCCCTTGGTGTGACTTTTGGTCTGTTAGTCTTAGGTGTCTTGTATTCGCTGTGGAAGACGCGCGGGCAAGAAGTTGAGAAATAGCTTGGACGGCTAGTCCAATAAGCAATATGTTTCGGCCGTTTAGTCATGCTAAACGGCCTTTTTTATATCCTTAATATGTGAATCGTTAAGCTTTACAGAGGATGTTAAAAAATGAGGATATTAAAAATTAGTCTATGCTTAATTCGAGCCGTTGTTAGTTTTAGGCTCACAAAGGGAGTTTTTAGGACTAATACTCTTCAAGGACGATATTATGAAACTCAACATTACCGCCATACTTCTGCTCACCGTTTGTTCATTGACAGCAGTCAACGTAAAAGCTGCAGATAAACAATCGACGAACATTACATCTAATGCAAATTCAACCTGTACTGGAGCCTATCCAAGTTACTTCCAAGATCCTGCTTTTACAAAAACAGGTATGTGGGATAATCAGGTCACCATCAATCAAGCCTATCCGGGCTGGAAGGGGCCTATTTTTAGCCTCAGTGATGCTTATTCGAGTGCTAAACCAGATAGCGCTGCACCTTGGCTTAAATTCAATCCCTTCGATAAAAATCTGAGTGAAAGTGATAAAAATACCCAAGCTGAGCAATACCTCTGGGCTGTGATGAAGTACATCCAAGAGGGAAACATCGACAAAGGTGATGTCAGTAAAGACTGGGATCTGTGTAACAACAAGGTGCGCTCTTGGTACCATATTCCCTATCAGACCTATGATCCCATGAGTGGGCGGGAATTTATCCATGGCTTGACCCGAGAAGCCCCCGTTACTATGGAGATAAAAGGCCAAGGCTCCCTTAAAACCACTATGTGGGCGGTGGGTTTTTATAATCCTCAGGCGGCAAACAGCATTGGCAAGGTATGGACGGGGGCGCCATCACCTGTGATGCCCCAGCAAAACTTTGCATTTAATGAAGGCAGTGTGATTGGCAAGTTACTGTTCACTACTGCAACGCCTAATAACTATCCTTTCCTTGAAAATGTACCTGTTTGGCAAGCCAATATCAGTGCCAGTGATTTCTGTGTATGTAAAAACGCCGATGGCAGTGCCTGTAGTTTCCAACAGGAAACAGAGCAATGCCCGCGCTCTGTCGCCGATGTGTACTTATTGCAGTTTGATATTGCAGTGCGCGACAGCCGTTCACCCGTGGGCTGGGCCTATGGCACTTTTGTCGCCGATGGTCAGTTTAAAGCGAAAGAGAAAAATCCTTGGGATCGTATCTCACCTCTGGGATTAATGTGGGGGAATGACACGCCGCCAGCAACAGTGGGAGCGGCAGCATTCCCTCAAAACCCAATCACAGGGCTTAAGGATAGCGCCGTATTTCAAGAGGTCGTTGGCCGTTTGAATGAGCACACCAATGCGGGACACTTAGGGTGTAATGGGCGTTTAAATGGCCCTGCGGATAATGCATTAAGTAGCTGTTTATCTTGCCATCAAACCGCATCCGTTCCTGATAGCACTAATAATACTCCGGCAATCATGTACCAATTTGCTTCGTATCAAGAGCCGGGCAGTGGTCAATGTTTAACATCGCCCAGCGCCCTCGATTTATCGATTGACCAAGTGTACTTCAAAACCTTTATGTGTTCTGCGTCCTTCGTTGGACCCAGTAACATAGTCCCTGCACCTAAATATACTCAAGGGCAAAAACAGTGGATTTCTACTGATTTTTCGTTGCAGCTCAGTATCAGTCTCACCCAGTGGCAAGAATGGCAACAAGACCAAGATAATCTGAAAAAGAATATCAAAGTGCGCGTATTCGAGGGTACTTTACCCTCTCGTTAATGTTGAAGTTTGTTTAAGGTTAACACCAACGCACTATCCGGCATGAATGACCAGATAGTGCGTTTTTTATGGCAATACCCATGGCTCATTTTGAAATTAATGCAAATTAGCTTGTTCTTCTACGTGCTTTTTCCTAAGGTGATTGCAAATGATTTTCAATGAGGCGTGATATGAATACCCATCTGCAGTTACAGGTAAACCATTGGCTTGAAAATGATCCTGACCCTCGCACTCAAGCCCAGTTACAAACCCTAATTGATAGCGGCAATGAAGCTGAACTCGCAGCGCGCTTTGCGGGTCGCTTGGAATTTGGCACCGCAGGATTACGCGGTGTCGTCGGTGCTGGGCCTATGGGGATGAACCGTTTGGTGATCCGCCAAACCTCTGCTGGTCTTGGTGCTTATCTACTTGATCAGATTAAAGATGCCGCCGAGCGCGGCGTGGTGATTGGTTATGATGGCCGCCACGATTCATTTAATTTTGCCCATGATGCAGCGAGTGTGCTCACCGCTATGGGGATTAAGGTACGCTTAACGTCCAAAGTAGCGCCAACGCCGTTGGTGGCCTTTGGGGTAAAACATTTTAATGCGGCAGCGGGCATTGTGGTGACCGCGAGTCATAACCCGCCGCAATACAATGGCTATAAAGTCTATTGGGAGAATGGCGCGCAGATTATTCCGCCCCACGACTCTGGCATTGCCGCGCAAATTGAGCGCGCCGCAAATCAAGCGATTCCGTTTTTAGAGCATGATGACGCGGTAACACAAGGTAAGTTAATTATCCTGCAGGACGATTTTTACCAAAGCTATCGTCATGGCGTGCAGCAAGCTGAGGTGCTGCAAAACCATACCGCTCCTGAAAAGGTCAGTTTAGCCTATACCGCCATGCACGGTGTGGGTGCCGAAATGGCTGAAACGGTATTGAAAGATGCAGGTTTCACCCAAGTGTATTCGGTTGCCTCCCAGCGTGAACCCGATGGGGATTTCCCGACGGTGAACTTCCCAAACCCTGAAGAAAAGGGTGCGATGGATTTAGTGATTGCCGAGGCGAAAAAACACGGCGCTATGCTCGCCTGTGCTAACGATCCCGATGCCGACCGTTTTGCGGTTGCAGTGCGTAAAGAGGATGGCGAGTATCAGATGCTGACGGGCGATCAAGTCGGTGTGCTCTTTGGGCATTACTTGTTATCTCACGCCAAAGATAATCAACGACTTACGGGCACAACGATAGTGTCATCGAGCCTGTTATCTAAAATTGCTCAATGGTTTGGCACGCAAAGCTTTACCACGCTCACCGGCTTTAAGTGGCTGATGAATGTAGGGATTGCAAAAACTTCGCCTGAGGATCAATTCCTGTTTGCCTATGAAGAAGCCCTTGGCTATACGGTGGGCAGTATGGTGTGGGATAAAGATGGCTTGTCGGCGCTGGTGGCATTTGCCCAATTGACTGCCGAGCTGGTGGCGAAGGGGCAAACGATTTGGGACAGACTCGAGCAAATTTACCGTGAGCATGGGTTCCATCTCAATGCGCAGGTGAGCATTGCCTTAAAACCTGACACGCCCAATATTGGCGCCTATTTGCGCGAGCATCCACCGGTTAAGATTGGTGAGTTAGATGTGCTCTCAACCGATGATTTAAAGGCACTTGAGCGTCGTTTTGCCGATGGAAATGTTGAGAAAATCGACTTACCACCGAGCGATGTATTGACTTACTGCTTAGCGGGCGGGGCTCGGGTGATCGTCAGACCATCTGGCACAGAACCTAAAATTAAGTGCTACTACGAAGTGGTAGAAACTATGGTTGATACAGATACCTTAGCCAGCGCCCAAGCGAGGGCGAGCAAAGCCATGGATGATTTTATTCAGGCACATCAAGCCAGTTTGCCAAAATAATCTTGGTTGCTGGTTAAGTTAAAACGCCAAAATTCACTTTTATTAAAAGGCTACTGACATCATGCTGTCAGTAGCCTTGTTTTATTCTTGTTGTCGCCCGTTAATGATTCTGTCCTGAATTGTACGAATAAGGCTTTGAATCATTGATATTTTTTTCAACAAGGAGAAAGTGAAAATGTTATCTATTGCACCGTTAGTTTGGGGTGAAATTCCTGTCAGTGACATGAACCGTGCTGTTGCTTTTTATCAGCAGCATTTTGGGGTCGAGTTTAAACGTGACGATATGGAAGACATGGAATATGCGAGCATAGTCACTGAGGATGCGAGTGCGGCGAGCATAGGGCTAGTCAAATGCAGCATGAGCCAGCCATCGATGCAGGGCAGCACAGTGTATTTGCATTTCAGCACCCACTTACAACCGCTAGTGGATAAACTCACTGCCGCCAATGTGAATATTTTGCTGCCAGTGACGCCGATTAATGGTGGAGAGTGTGGTTACATCGCGTTATTTGCCGATAGTGAAGGCAATAAAGTCGGTCTGTGGTCTAAGGATAAGTAGTCTCGAGTGTTAAATTTTTAGCGTCGTGTCCTTAAGGCACGACGCTAACATTAACCTATTGGTTTAGATTTTTATGGAAGAAACAAAAATGGATGTGATTTATATTGATGCTCGACCGTTACTTGGACTAAGCACCCGCACGAATAATCGGGCAGAAATGTCTGTCGATAGCGCTAAAATTGGCAGTTTATGGCAAGCCTTTTTTGAATCATCCCAGCTAACCGCTATGCTCAATTCGCCCATGTATGGCGTGTATTATGACTATGAGTCAGACATGAATGGCGAGTTTTCTGTACTGGTGGGTAAGGCAATTGATGCCCCTGTTGATGCAAGTCATTTTACGTCATTGGAGCTTAACGCGGGCAAGTACCTAAAATTCACCGCTCAGGGTGATATGCCCCAGTGTGTTATCGACCTCTGGGGGCAAGTGTGGGGTTATTTTAGCGCGGCTGATTGCTCTCATCAGCGACGCTATCAAACGGATTTTGAAGTCTATCTTAGTGCTACTGAGGTTGAGATCTATATCGGGATTTTATGATTCAAATCGTAAAAACACTCAAGTGTGTATTCAAGGACATACCAGCGATTGACCTAGGGTAATAATACGTAATCAACTGATTGATAGATAAAGGGTTAAACTAGAGCTAATGCGCCGTGCTGATCGCCTATTTCAAATAGTGCAAATTCTCAAACACAAACGCCTGACCACGGCCCAAGAATTGGCTGAACGGTTAGAGGTTTCTACACGCACGATTTACCGTGATGTGCAGGACCTGTGTTTAAGTGGCATTCCTATTGAAGGGGAAGCGGGTGTCGGCTATTTGTTGCGCCATGAGGTTAATGTTCCGCCCTTGATGTTTAACGAAGCCGAACTGGAAGCGATTCAAGTTGGCATGCGTATGGTGCAAACTTGGGGTGGTAAGGAGCTTGGTAGCGCCGCGAGGCAGGCGATGATTAAAGTCGAAGCTGTGTTGCCTAAACGATTACAAGCCTATCAATCCTTAATGTTTTCACCGGATTTTTACCTCGACTCCAATGAGTTTCAATTCCTCGATCCCTTGCGTAATGCGGCTCAGCACCGCGAATACGTCAAACTCTTCTACCAAGATGTCAAACTGGATGTTACCGAGCGGGAAGTTAGGCCGCTCGCCATCTATTTTTGGCGTGGCACTTGGACCTTACTGACATGGTGTGAGCTACGTGCTGATTTTCGTAATTTCAGGGTCGATCGCATCACAGGTCTTGTGCGGTTAAACCGTCATTTTGATCTCACTCTTGGGCAAGAGCTTGAAGATTATATTTGCCTGATGGATGAGCAATCGAAGGCGCGAGCAGAAGCGAAAGAAAAGCCACTCGAATGAGTGGCTTTGTATTACATTTCTAATTTGCTAGTAACGGGCTAGTTGTATCGAGATCTCTCTGATACTAGTGTCATAGCTGTTATTGAGAGTCTAAGTTCACCGTTTTTAATTGTTTAACATGACTTCGCTTGATTGCGAAATATGCAGTTTTTTGATTAAACCATCTTCATCATTGTTTTGGAGCTCGCCGACGACAACCTGAATATTGCGACTCAGTCCTAATTTTTGAGCGCTTTTAGGACGATTAGCAATGTCTTCATCCGTTAGTGGATAGGATTCACTCGCATCGATATTAAATTGACTCGAATCTATTGCGGTAAATTTACCGCTGATAGGTGCGCCATGTTGTCTAACAATATTCGCCAATTGCCACTCAAACCCACTTTTTGACTGTGCAGAATTAATCGCAGCAGGCCAATCCCATACACCATAACCGTTTATATCTTGATGAAGATATTGATCGACTAAGTCTTCTGGTCCATTAAAATTATTCGCATTCGCTCCGCCAAAGGTGTAAGGGAAGTTAGGTCTATTTGTCGGATGATTAATATGCGCATTACCACCCCATTTTAATAAGTTCTCATATTTTATATCGTACATCATATATAAACTTGAGGTGTATGGGACATCCGCTTTTTGTTTAAACAGAGTGATTGAGATATAACGTTTGCTGCGAGGAGGCATAATTGCGCGGTACTGTGCCTGACTCGAAATCGTTGTACTTTTACCGTCAGTTTCACTCCAGCCTTGGCTGGCGGAAAATTCGGCGCTGATTTCAGAACTCGCTCCACCTATTCCTGGAATACCCACTTCATATTTATTGGTTACGCCAATTTTCTCGGAGAAGGAGAAATTATCGGTTTTGGCCCAGCTAGTGGTGTAATCATAGTTTAGGGTGGCGACACCGGTATCTTCGGTATCGCCCCAGTTATAGATAACCACAGGAGCAGTATAAATAGCCTCACGATCATAAACTTGAGGTGAACCTAACTTTAGACTTTGAGGATTAGTGACGAAATGAATATTTTGTAAATTTACCTTCAAACGTTCATTCGCTCTGTAGCCGCTTGCATAAGGATCATTACCGTTATAGCGGGCTTTAAGACTGTATTCGTTGCTCGATTCTCTTCTGACTTCGATGTCTTCACCAACATACTGGGATGCTGTACCGCCAGCCCATGCATATCCGAGATGGTGTCCTAAGGAGAATAACGAGCTGATAAACGAGGGGTCGTTAATTGCATCATTTTTAAGCGAATCAAGATCAGGGGCTGCGTGTTCTACCATTGACAGTTTTGGAATAGTATTCGGAATAGCAGCTTCGGCCAACAAAGAAACAGTTCCAAGTGCGGTTAAACAGGATAAAGTTAATATACCCAGGCTAGATTTTGTTCTCATGATTGTTCCTTTATTTTAATAAAATACGTCCTTTCATTGAGAGCGCCGATGGCAATTATATGTAGTTCTAAATCATATAAATAATCATTACTGCTAGGCACATCTAAAAACTAGCACTTTTATTTTTATTAAACAAAATAAAAATGAATTAATTTTAGGTGTGTTTCAACCCGGTTAAAAGTGTTAATTACTTTATTTTTAAACGGTATTTAGAACTTTATAATATAGTGTATTTACTTTAATTTTTAGCGGGTTGGTTTTTGAATGTGGATTAATATCTATGCGGCATTTTATTATGTAAAACTTTTTTAAATGGACTCTTTATTCCGATAGCTATACCGAGAACTATACTGAGATTAATGCCGTAATAGATGCTGTAAATAACATTTTTGAATGGACGTTTTTAGAGACTAAATAGTTTGAATATGGTTAGGTTAAGTATTTTGTTTGAGTCTTTGTTATTGCTGATAAATATCATCACTCTTCCATTATCGTCGATGTGTGAAATACCGTTAAAGCCGATACTGTTAGTTGCACAGACATAAGAGCCTAAATACATGAAGATTGTGGAAGATCAAGATAACGTGGAAGTGATTTTCTAGGGGGCGATGTCTCAGAGGGGGGTTAGGCTGTGTAAAAGAGTGGTAGGAACGGTGTCAGTGATTGATGCAAGAGTCAGTGCCGTTGCTGAGCACTGACTCTTTGTTGACTTAGTGGATAAAGAAAAACAGTCCCATACTCAGCACTGTGGTTAGCAAGGTATTACGGGTGACGAGCGCCAACACAGTAGCGACTATGGCGCAGATGAGATAGCTGTTATCTAGGCTGAGATCAAGCTGACCTTCTTGCACAAACACTATGGGTGCAAAGATTGCAGTGAGTACCGCAGGGGCTGAGTAACTTAAAAAGGTTTGGGTGCCCTTACTTAATCGCAGCGGTAATTTAGGTTCGAGCAGTAAATGACGACTGATAAACACAACCGCCGCCATTGAGAAAATCATTAACCAAATCATGCTTTTTCTCCTGACAATGTTTTTGTCTTAATGTCAGTCCCAACTCCAGTATCCACTTCTGTTTTGGTCTGTGCGCTTGCTAACTGACTGGCGGATTGTTCCGCGCGTTCCGCTTCCTTGGTCACTTTGGCGTAAAGTACACCTGCCGTCATTCCCGCAATGGCGGCAATGAGCAGTCCCGCTTGAATTTTAAAAACGGCGCATACCACTGCTAGGGTGAGCGAGACTAATACACAGACGAGAATCGATGGTTTTTTTATGGTAGGAACGACCAGAGCGATGAAGGTGGCTGCGATGGCAAAATCTAATCCCATCTCATCTAAATTCTCGATCGCATTGCCCGCCACTATGCCAAGTAGTGTGGCTATGTTCCAACCGATATAGAAACTCAAACCGCCGCCAAGGGCGTACCAAGGGTCGAACTTATGTAATTTGCCTTGATTGGCGATGGCAAACAGTTCATCTGTGAGCAAAAAGCCCAATGTTAGGCGCCACTTTAACGGCAACGGACTGATTTGACTGCGCATCGCCATTGCATATAACAGATGGCGTGAGGTGATGAGTAACGTCGTAATTAAGATACTCCACAGACCAATACCAGCTTTCACCATGCCGAGTGCCACTAATTGAGCCGCGCCCGCAAAGATAATCGCCGACATAGCTTGGCTCTCAATGGGCGTTAGCCCAACCTCAATGGCGAAGGAGCCCGCTAAAATTCCCCAAGGTACAACCGCTATCGTCAACGGCATCATGGCTAATGTACCTTTTAAAAATGCCTTGGATTTTGTGGGATGCACAGGATAAACATCAGGTTTTATAAGCTTGTCGGTGGTCACTTTGGCTCCTAAAAATAGCGGCGATGGGGTTGCTATTAAACAATGAATGCTTGGATAAGGTTGCTTGCTTAGTCAATCGAGGAGAAAGCAAGAATGAGCATGGCAGATTAACTTAAAGTGGTTGTTTAGGCTTGGATAATATTGCGGCCTATTTCTTTGGCAAATTGCCCTGGTGTTACGCCGACGGTCTTTTTAAAATGTCGATTCAAGTGACTTTGATCGTGAAAACCACAATCGAGGGCGACATCGAGCAGCCGTGTGCCTTGTTTGATTTTTCCTTTGGCGAGTCTCACTCTTGCTTGAATTTGGTAAGCGTGGGGCGGTAAGCCGTAATAACGCTGAAATTGCTTCAGCAAATAATAGGGGCTTAATCCCGCGAGTGTTGCCAGCTCTTCAAGGGAGATGTCGGCTGCAGGATGATCGTCGATAAAGGATTTCACCAGTGCTAACGCAGGCTTCGCGATTACAGCGAGGTCATCGCTTGGGCGATTCTTGCCGTGGCGTGTTATCAACTGCGTCAAGCTGGAATAGACTAAGCTTTCGCGCAGTAATCGATTGTCCGATGAATCTAAAGTCGTAAAGGTGAAACGCAGTAATTCGGCTAATTCAGGATCGTACACCACGGGCTCTGGGAAATAGGGCGCACCACGGTTTGATGCTAGATCACTGTTAATATTGGCAAACTGTGCGGGTACTGGATACATGGCACGATAGGACCAACCGCCCTCTGTGGCGCTACAGCCATTATGGACTTCGTCGGCGTTAACGAGAATGATGCTGTGCTTTGGCGCCACATGGTTGCCACCCGTGCGATAAAAACGCTGCGCCCCCGTTTCAATCACGCCGACTGTATAACCTTCATGGGTGTGCCGACTAAAGTTTTGTTTATGGTAGTGAGCATTGAGTAACTCGAGGCCACCTAATTCATCGGCAATCTGGTATGCCGCATGTTCTGTGTTCACACTAGGCCTCCGAGTTTAGTGTATTAATGGCGGGTTGTGCCTGATAGTAACCCAGAAACCCTCAGTGCTTTTGTACAAAATTGCGCATATAGGATTTTGTTTGCGTTTAATGGCGGTTTTTTAATAATCGTTACTTAATTTTTGTTGCTTGAGGTTTTTCGTTCAGTCTTGCTCGCGACAGGCGTTATTTAGGTTGCCTGCTGTAATGTTGTGAGTTCTGCACCCGCGATAGCCTCTAGGTGTTGAGTGATTTTCTCTATCGGCCAATCCCACCAAGCGATGGCAACAAGCTCATCTATCACAGTTTGCTCGAATCTCAGCTTGATCACTGTGGCAGGATTACCGCCAACCACAGCGTAGGGTGGCACATCTTTTGTCACTACGGATTGACTGGCAACAATGGCGCCGTGGCCAATCTTCACTCCAGGCATGATAGTGGCGTTATAACCAATCCACACGTCGTTACCGATACAGGTGTCGCCCTTAATAGGTAAATCTTCGGGCTTGGGCGCCGCTTTCTCCCAGCCATTGCCGAAGATATAAAAGGGATAAGTTGAAAAGCCAGATACTTGATGATTGGCGCCATTCATAATGAATTTCACGTCTTTCGCAATGGCGCAGAATTTACCGATATTCAGTTTATCGCCAATAAAGTCAAAGTGATAAAGCACATTCGACTCGAACCTTTCAGGACCAGCTGGATCGTCATAATAAGTGTAATCACCGACAATAATGTTCTCGCGGGAAATAAAATTTTTAAGAAAGCCAACCTGAGGAAAGCCTTTCATCGGCGCTTTATCGTTGGGATTTGGACCTAACTGCGGGTGAGTGTGGGTACTTGGCATGAATACCTCCGTGCTTAAAAGAGTTGTTTACTAGGGTAATGCATTGTCTTTTTTGAATCGTCGTACTTTGGTACGCATATTCTTCATCGGGGAGTAAGTATTGAACTGGATCATACGGCCCAGAGTCCATTTATCGTACCAAGTTATGCCGTACAGTTGCTGATCACTGAGACTCGCAATCAGCGTTGACAATTTTTCCATTGTCATTTCATATTCATCAAGTAAATCAGTATATTGCCATTGGCTATATTCATGATGAAATCGCTCTGCTAATAATCCCAGTTGATTCCATTTATAACCCGTATCGGGAAAATCAACGGGGAGTGCTTGCGATGTTAACTCGTACCATTTGAGCACTAATTTACCCCAACCAATAAGGTAAGCGACGGTATCACTTACACTAATTTGTGTACCTTTGATGTTTCCTTCTAAGCTGCACACACGGGACATTTGGGTTGGGATTGAACGATAGTCAGCCATCAATTTGGGGAAAACTGAGTAAATAGCCAATTCAAGTTCTTGTTTTGATTGGGGTACAGATGTCATCACTACCTCGTCTACATTAGATGCTTAGGCTGAGTTTAACATCATCTATTGGGCTATTTAGTATTCACCTGTCACAATAAGCTCTTGTTCAATAGATTCAACAACTAAGGCAAGCGTACTATTGTCTCGCTTAAAGCCGACAGAGCAAATTGCCATCGCGCCGTTACCACAGGTTATTTCGGGGTAATCTGCTGTTATTGGCGTTTCATCTTCTGCTACAGGCGCTAATACCCAGCCTGCAGCCAATAAACTTGATTTCACCTCAGCATACTTTTTACCCCATAACGCGCTGGTGTCCTGTGCTGGAGCATATAGAGGCAATGCGCCAAGACTTAGCATGATCAGTGGGAGAATTATCTTTTGCATGGAAAACATCTCAGTTCCTATGTGATTTTGGGGATGATTGATGGTTAATTTTTAAAGGCTAAATCAACGTCGTGGGGCTTCATCCCACACCTGAATCCCATTAAGCCTTTGGTATGGCTGATAGTCTGTTACTCACAATTAGTGCATTCAAACTATTTATCAATGAGTGTCTCGTTAAATATTTCTTCGTTAAATAATTTAAAAGCAAAGTCAAAGTCGTGGGGCTTCACCCCACACCCGACCAAGGAGGACTGCTCGTCCTATCCTCCTTGGATGCTCCAAGACGCCCCAACGGAGTTGAAAGCCCCTTGTGCTCATTGCCAAATTTGCTATCGCTTCCGAAGGATGCGTCCCTGCACCTGCGAAAGCTACCTTGCCATCCATGGCAAGACTCACGCAATTTGTCTATTCGCCCAGCGGCAACTCCGAGGGGAAGTGTATTCTGTTACTTCGGAGTTAACTGTGAATTCTAAAAGATTCAAGCCAGTCCTGTCTTTCTTACTATGTGGTTTCGGTTGGTCGCTTAGCGCTTATGAGCGTGTTAACAGCATATATTATTCATGGTCCCTCTGCGTATTATCCCTATGTGCATTAGTTGGGGGAATTATGGCTGTTCTTGTTTATTCGTTTTTCCCAATATTTTTCATACAGTATCTGTGTCGATATAAAAATAACAACGAACACACCAGTATCAATAATAAATTTCAATGGATCAAAAGGATCGCTAAAAATATCGTAGTGAAAATCGAAGTATTTGAATAATAATTTTGAGCCAATAAAAGCAAAAATAAAAGAGGTAAAGAACTTCAATGGTTTTTCCTCAAAATATGTTGATAAATTAACCATTCTCTTTGGCGCTTTTGTACTCTTGTTGGGATTGATAAATTCCCAGAATGATCAGGCCAAATACGAAATAGAACAATTTTTGCGCTGAAAACTCGATTGTCAACGTAGGATGTTCTAGGTGGCGGTATAGAATACTGTGAGAAATTGCCTCTGTTATCGTCAGAATAAATGGATAGCTAATTAATGCAATAGACGATATTTTCGCGAATTTGTACGTTTGAGGTTGTTTAATGAATTTTGCAATAAATAGTAACCCAAATGATAGCGTCAGATTGCTTATCCATAAAATAGCCGCCGTAATTCGTACTTGAGTATGACTGGCTTGTTCCGCATCGGGATAAACCTCTAATATCTCCTGCAAGTAGCTTGCTGGGCTCACTAATCCCCAAACAGGGTAAAGGCATAGCAGCACGGCAGTGAGCATTAAAATATATCTGATAAACATCCTTTTTCTCCGACAGATTCTGCTTAGAAAGCTATACTTGTTATACGAATCATTACCTTAGCATTGTTTTTTACAAGTTGCGATTGCTTTAGCTAAACTAAATTATTGTGACAAAAGTTTTTTAATGGATAGCTAAATTTAAACATGAACTAAATATTTCAGGCTTAAAGCAGCAAAAAATAGCCTTAGGCCATAGACGCTATGTGTCAGTAAACTTAGCCACCGAGCTTTCCATGGTGAAGGTGTTTTATTTGCTGCAATCCCAAATCCAAGACAAGGTTGAATGACATAGAAAGGAAACACTATGGTAACAAAACCAGTCATTAGTGCAGGTATCAACGTTGGCTCAAATAACCACATCTCCCCAAAGATTAATACATGAATTAAAGCAATAATAATACCGATAAAATAATGCAGAAACCAACCCAGAAAGGTTTCTCCTTTAACAGATGGGGTTGCCATAATAGGCCGATGAACCAGCTGACCTCTGTAAATAAAAATAAACCAACGTCCCACAAATGCATAGTCAAGAGTTGGATTATGAAGTACGTTTTTTTGCCACCATGACCATGAATCCATTATTAATGTGGCACCAATACCCACTAATATTGACTGTAGCCAAATAGAAATCTCCATTCAGTTTTCCCTCTTGGTATTCTTTCCTGATATTGATATAGTTCAGGCATGGTACAACTTGAAGTCAAGAGTGAATGTTATGGATATTGCAGAGGTATCACGCGAATCAGGATTAGCTCCTTCAACATTGAGATTTTATGAAAAAATTGAACTTATCCAGTCCATTGGCAGAAAAGGACTTAGACGCCAATATGCCCCTAAAATCATTAATAAATTGAATATTATCTCACTTGGACGTATTGCAGGTTTATCATTAAACGAAATCACTACGATGTTTAATGAATCGAATCAATTGACCATTGATCGTAATTTACTGGCGAAAAAAGCATCTGATATTGATCTCAACATTAAGCGGCTAAAAGCAATACGAGATAGTCTTAACCCAGGGGCTGATTACACTTTTTGACCAGTTCCAAAAATAATCTCTTCTCTGAAGTCATCACTCCAACATGCTCGATTAAATTTTTGAGTTTGGCTGGTTTTAGCTGGGTGTAATTTCACCAGATTTAAGGCCCAGCGGCGTAAAATGGCCAAGATACTGGCGCCATCTTCATCATACATTTTCTGCTTATCTTCTTGAAATAGCTTATCTAAAAGCCAATGTTGATTATTTTCAGTTTGCCAATGAGCC